>DAOVXM010000190.1 GCA_030636125.1 Chloroflexota bacterium
ACACAGCCTCCCTCATCGATACTGATATCGATTATGACGGATCGTGGTTTCATAGTTTGGACCATTTCTCGCGATACAATGATGGGTGTGCGTTGGTTGGGTACTAAGACAGCGCCGACGAGAACATCTGCGTAGGTGCAAGCGCGGGCGATGTTTACGGGGTTAGAAATCATGGTGACAATCCCTGGGTAGCGTTCATGTATTTGTTGTAGTGCATTAATATTGATGTCTAATACAGTAACTTGAGCGCTCATACCAACGAAGGCTGAGGTGGCGCGTCCTCCTACCACCCCCGCACCGATGATTACAACCTCTGCAGGTGGAACACCAGCCACGCCACCAAGCAAGATACCTTTGCCACCTGAATCGTTTTGTAGCAAACGTGCAGCAATCTGCGGCACCATTTGTCCACCAATCTGTGCCAAAGCCGTTCGTACGGGAACACGACCATCACTCAACTGGATCTGTTCAAGGGCGATGGCGGTGATTTTGTTCTCTAAAAGCAAATCGATTTTATCTTGACGAGCAGAGTTAAGGTGCAATAAACCTGCAACGGAAGTTCCGGGTTGCAACCACTTGATTTCGTCCAACAATGGGCGCGCGACTTTTAGCAATAAATCAGCTCTTCCAAAAATCTCATGGGTTGAATACACTATGCGGGCGCCAGCATGTTCGTATTCCTGATCGCTGAAGCCGGCTCCAAGACCAGCTTCATGTTCGACATAACACGTATGTCCCCGCTTTGAAAGCATTTGAACGGCGGATGGAGATAAGCCAACCCGGAGTTCAAGGGGGCGGCGTTCTTTTGGGATGCATATGTTCATAACTCACCCAGTAATATTGATAGGGCTTACGAAGTCCAGGGTGGAAAACTCCGAAAATGGGGAATGCGGTCTGTACTTGCCCCCCCCATTTTCAGGCTCTTACCATTTCAACTCCGTAAAACCTCATAAAGAAAGATGCTTACGGCATAGTCAACACTTCACGGATACGCGGTATAGCCCAATCCAAGGTCTCTTGTTCGATAATCAGCGGGGGGGCAAAACGGATAACATTTTCGTGGGTTTCCTTAGCCAGGATGCTCTGGGTTTGAAGCCCCTCACAAAATCGACGCGCACCACCCGCTTCAGGTTTCAGCTCTACCCCGATTAGCAAACCTTTCCCGCGTACTTCTTTGATATGGCGACTAGGTATTTCGGCCAGATGGTCCATAAAATATTCACCCACCTGGGCGGCGTTTTCTGATAAATTTTCATCTGTGATCACATCTATCGCAGCGCGCGCGATAGCTGCGCCTAAGGGATTGCCACCAAATGTAGAGCCGTGCTCCCCTGGATTGAATAATCCTAATATGGGTCTGTCGGCGAGCACGGCGGAAACTGGATAAAAACCTCCAGATAGGGCTTTGCCGAGTATGACCATATCAGGTCTCACATCCTCATGGTCGCAAGCGAATAACCTTCCTGTACGTCCCAAACCGGTTTGGATCTCATCAGCGATTAGTAAGACGTTATTCTGGTCACAGATCTGGCGTAGACGCTTCAAGTAACCTGAGGGGGGCACAACCACTCCAGCCTCTCCCTGTATTGGTTCGATGAGTACCGCTGCGGTATTCGACGAGATCGCGTTGGTGATCGCATCAATATCTCCAAAAGGTACGGTAACGAAACCTGGTGTGAATGGACCAAAATCGTCCCGGTAAAGATCTTCAGAGGAGAAGGATATAATGCTGATGGTTCGACCGTGGAAATTGCCACTACATGTGATAATTTCGGCTTTGTATCGGGGTATCCCTTTTACTTCGTAAGCCCATTTGCGAGCTAGCTTGATCGCGGTTTCTACAGCTTCCGCGCCCGTATTCATAAGGATTGACATCTCATAACCGGTAAGATTGGCAATGTCTTGATAGAGGAGAGGAAGTTGATCATTGCGAAAGGCGCGTGAGGTGAGGGTCAATTTGGAAGCCTGGTTTTGTAGAGCATCTAATATCTTGGGGTGAACATGACCCTGATTGAGTGCGGAGTAGGCACTCAGAAAATCTAGGTATCGTTTGCCTTCAACGTCCTCCACCCAAACGCCTTCTCCACCTGTGAGCACTACGTCCAGGGGCTTGTAATTATGTGCCCCATATTTTTCTGCGAGATCGATATAATCCTGCGATTGCATAGTGTATTCTTTGTTGTCTGGCTTTTCTCTTTGTTAAGCAAGGATGTATAAAGATAGGATTTTAGCAGTATATCATAGGTGACAGGGATGGTTATTAGTTCCCCCCAATTTTAATGAGATGGATATTATTACTGTGAATCACAACGCCTGAATGGGAAAATAATGATGTAACTTGAGTTTTTATCTTAGGGAAAATGGTGTTAGTCGTGAGGTTGCCAGGGGAAGCCAGAGTTGTAGCCTGGGGGACGTAACCAACTCAACCACCCGCCGGAACTTTGTTTGTTTGGTTTGGATTTATCCACAATTACCATCATTAAACTGATAATGAGGATGAGCGCTCCAACCCATTGCCCGAGAGTGAATCTTTCTCCGAGGAATATATGTGCGAAGGCAACTGCTACTAAAAGTTCACTAAGCCCTAATAAAGCTGTTTGCATGCCCCCAAGATGTTTGACTCCTAAAAAAAGCATAAGACGCGAAATGAAAGTTACTAGAGTCAAGCCGATTATCGGCCACCAAATTTTAGTGTCGGTTGGTATGGCATTTGATCCGGAAAATAAAAATACAGGCACAACAATTACGCTCATTGCCATTAAAGTATAGAGTGTTACTGTTTGAGCTGGCATATCATATAGGACACGCTGGTTAATTGGGATGTGCAGCGCATATAGTGCGGACGCGATCAGCATCATGGCGATCCCTACAATATCCATCTGTCCTTGTCCAGCTTGCGTGAGTAGGAATATGGCGGGGATTGCGAGCAAGAGTCGTAAAAACGTTATCTGGCTTGGTTTTTGACGGTCAAGCAGAAGCCACATAACTAGAAAAAGTGGATACATAGAATATAGAAGATGTCCCAACCCAGCGTCTATTCGCCCTAAGGCAGTGTAATAAAAAAGTGAACCTAGTCCATTTGCCCCACCAGCCAGCAAGCAACCAATAAATCCTGCTGGATAAATATATAGGAAACGGCGGTGAAAAATAAGCATAACGAACAGTAAGAGTGTGGCAGCCAATATCGTTCTGAATGCAACCACAGCCAGTGGTGAAGCTCCATGAACAATAGCTGATTTTCCGAGAACTGGGGTCAAACCAAGGAATATTGCAGACATTAATGCCGCTGATATCCCCTTGGCGCGAATGCTTTGGCTCCGAGATTTTTTCGGCTGGTTAGCCCGCGTGAATATATTTGAGAATATGTTGGATTTTGGGACTATACGGGTATCATCCATTAAAGGCTGCTCTTGCTCATGTTTTAAACTATCTTTTTAGCAGCTGAGCGAGATTGATAAGAAATCATTTAATAAGCGCAAGGACTTCATCCATCAATTCGTCATTCATAAATTCCCCTTTTTGCATTAATGCGTGGATTTGTCCTTGCAGGCGTTTTGTCTCACCGGGGGTCAAGTCTTTGGCAGTGACTACGATCACTGGGATTGGGGCTGTCTCTGGCTTGGCTTTCAATGCATCCAGAACGCTAAAGCCATCCACTTCAGGCATCATTAAATCCAATATGATCAAGTCAGGTAATTCTTCCTGGGCTAAGATAATTGCCTCGTTTCCGTTAGTCGCTTCAAAGATTGAGTATTCACCCTGAGATTGAAGGATGCGCCGGATTAACCGGAGCGCATCGGGCGTATCATCCACGATCAATACGCGCGGGAATCGATCGTCTGTTACCCGGCTTAACGCAGCCAGTAATCCTTCCTGAGGGGTTTCTAGAGCTTCTTGGGAAGGTAATACAACATTTCGCGCCCAGCCATTGCCCAGAATGATTTTTTCCACCGGCATGGTATGACCCGTGCAATTAACGACAATAATATCAGTTGGCTTAATCAGTCCAGCACGGGTTGCCTTTATTAATCCTGCAAAGGCTACCGCTGCTGCTGGTTCGACGGATATACCTTCCATTTTGGCCAGGATATGAATGGTGCGGAAGGTCTCTTCATCTGAAACGTATTCAAAGAATCCACCATTGTATTGCTGCATTCGTTGACAAAGTAAGGTGTATGTTCGTCCTGGGTCCCCAGTCGCCAATGTAGCGATATGAGTTCGCGGAGATCGAATTGGTTCGGCGACATTTAATCCTTGTTTCCAGGCATGCGCCATTGGAGCGCATCCTTCGGTTTGAATATTGGCAATAGCTGGGATACTTTCTGTAAGTCCCATCTGATTTAATTCTTGAAAGCCCTTTAAAACACCCAATGGACCTAGGCCGCCGCTGACTGCCTGGAAATACCAATCCGGTGTGCGCCAAGGAAGAGGTTGTTGATGGATTGGTTGACGATCGGGTTGAGTTTCGGCTGTGATTTGTTCTACTATCTCGTAGGCTATGGTTTTCATCGCTTCGATGGAGGGGATTGTCCTCGCGCCTCGTTCCAAACATAAGCCCCTTTGGTGGGCAAACTCTGTTGCGACCTTCTTGGCCTGATCGTATGTTGAAGTTACCTTAACCACCTCAGTTCCGTAAATAGCTACTTCACGCATTTTCTCCGCGGGAACGAGACTAGTCAGAAAAGCCCATAACTTGATACCCGCCCGGGCAGCGTACGCGGAGTAGGCGATGGCAACATTGCCTGTTGAGGCAAGAACTGCCTCGGTGATGCCCGCTTCTTTTAGCGATGCGATCGCTACCGCTGCCTGTCGATCTTTAAATGAGCTGGTGGGTCCCTGGCGCTCGTCCTTTATGTAGATGTTGGGTAAGCCGAGCATTAAACCAAGGCTAGTGGCCTTGATCAGCGGCGTACCACCTTCTCCCATGAATAATGAAGAATTAATATCGTTAATCGGTAATAATTCCCGGTAACGCCAGAGATCGAATGAGCGCCCAGCTAGTAGAGAGGGAAAAGATGCACCAATTGCGGCATAATCATAACGAGCTTCACTCCAAGTACTACCACAATTTGGACACGAATTATTCAATGGAGAGTATCTATAATGATAGTTACAATCCAGGCATTCTGCGAAAAAATCAGATGGCAATATGGTCTCCTATGATTACGAAGATGTCTGCTCTCTATTTGATGGATAATAGCGGTTTAGTGTTTTTTCTATGGTATTGAATATCTCTTCATCCGAGACGAGTCCCTTGTGGATCATTTCAAGCGAAAAATCAGATAATCGCGACTGCTCCTCCTCATCCAGGTCTCTGGAGGATAAAACAATGATAGGTATGTCCTTCAAGTCGGTGTCAGTCTTTAATCTTTCCAGTAGGTTGAAGCCATCCATATTGGGCATCAAGAGATCCATCACAACCGCGTGAGGCCGTTTGGCCTGGATTTCGACTATAGCTTGGGCGACTCCCTTTGCCAGGCGGAGATGATATTTTTTGTGATCCTGGAATATTCTCTGTACCAGGCGCAGGTCGTCAAGATCATCATCACAAACTAAAATTTCTTGGATGCTACCGTCGGCATTCAGACGTTCGATAGCGCCTATCAAATCATCTTCTAAGATAGGTTTCATCAGATAGTCAGTTGCTCCGAGACTAAATCCTTTATCCTGCTCCTCCAGGATACTACAGAAGATTACCGGGATGTTTTGTGTATTAGGGTTGGATTTTAGGGCTTCGAGAACTTGCCAGCCATCACGTTCGGGCATCATGATGTCCAAGGTTATCGCGTAAGGTTGGATACGACTAGCCGTTTCAACAGCTTTAGTGGGATTGGTTAACGCGTAAACATGGTATCCGTGGTCATTGAGGTACCGCTCGTAAAGGTTGATAATTTGGGGATC
>DAOVXM010000449.1 GCA_030636125.1 Chloroflexota bacterium
CGACGATCACAACATTAGCGCGCAGCAGCTGGCAGGTGACTCGGCCGGTCTCACCCACCACGAGCAAACCGCGCAAATTGACGTCCCCATCCAGGGCGCCCTCAATGCGCACCCCGCCACTTCCACTCAAACGACCCTTCCAAACAATCCCAGACCCGAGCACCGAAGTGACCCGATCGGTGGTTGCTGGAAGGTTCGTCAATGGTTGGGTATCACTGCCTCTGCGAAACATGATCGCTAATCAATCACCTCCGGAACACCCAAGATATTGTATCCCGAATCAACGAAAACCACTTCGCCAGTGGTCTTGGCAGCCATGTCAGAACACAGAAACACTGCTGCTCCACCGACATCTTCGATGGTGATCGGCTGGTGTAAGGGAGCAACCTCAGGGAAGCGGCGGTACATATCCTTAAAGCCTGATACACCGGCTGCGGCTAGAGTGCGCACCGGTCCGGCTGAGACCGCGTTAACCCGCACACCCTGTTTGCCAAAATCGTATGCCAGATAGCGCACAGAGGCCTCCAGAGCAGCCTTGGCAATACCCATCACGTTGTAGTGCGGGGAGACTTTCTCAGAACCATAATAAGTCAAGGTCAAGAGCGATCCACCGGAACGCAGGTGGGGTTGGAAGGCTTTGGCCAGGGCGGTGAAAGAAAATACGCTGATGTCCATCGCCAGGCGAAATCCCTCGCGCGAAGTATTGTAATATGGGCCGGTCAGTTCATCCCGGTTGGCGAAGCCAATCGCGTGCACCAGGATATCGATCTCGCCAAAGGTGTCGACTGCGCGTCGGGTTACCTGCTCGATCTGGTCGTCCTGGGAAACGTCACACGGCTCGATGAAAGTACAGTCGATCGATTCAGCCAACGGTCGCACACGGCGTTCGAAAACTTCACCAGCATAGCTCAGGCCAATCGTAGCGCCTTGTTCGTGAAAGGCTTGAGTGATGCCCCAGGCAATGGAACGCTGGTTGGCTACTCCAAAAATTAAGGCTGTCTTCCCTTTAAGTAAGCTCATCATGCCTCCATATAATTTAATTTACCACTGAGAATGCGGAGATTCAATAATTTATCAACCGCTTTATGCCGTCCTCGATCTTTTGAACGTTGAAATTGACCAATAAACCTACTTTATAACCAGAGAGTTTCAGGTATGAATGCAGTTGATCATGATGATTCTGTGTCAGTTGGTCAGCAGTTATTACCTCAATGATAACCTGATCTTCGATTAACAGGACTGCTCGATCACCAGCCTCCAATGGATTATGCTCATCTTCAACAGCGAGTGGCTTTCTTACCTCAACCCTTAATTCTCTCTCAATAAGCTCAGAGTTCAGCTGATCCTGGAATACCGATTTTTCTCTACCCTGACCTAAAGCACGATGTACTTCAATTGCAGTGTCAATGATCTCCTGGGTGAGTTTGTTGATCCCCTCCAGCTCGATCATCTCGGCGAGTGTCATCGGTTCTCCATGCTGAAATAACCAGCTGACACCAGGAATCGCCAGGGGATACTTTTCCAGGGTTCAGGTACACTATTTAAACCCACACGTGGCCCTTTAGTAACGCTTTGATCGGGAATCGATTCACCGTATTCCAGGAAGAGAGGCGTATCCGCTGCGCACAGGTCAGTCCCGTTGAATTCGCCATCGATCGCCAGAGCCTGGCAGATCTTCGCCGGACCATCGGTCCAATGCTTGCGTGGCTGAGTATTTCTGCGGGGTGAAATGAGCGGCAAGCCTTCTGTCGGCAGGATGGCGCGAATGAGAACCGCAGCCGGGTATCCCTCGTCTTCAGTGACAATGTTTAGCATCCAATGCATACCGTAAGTGAAATATACATAAGCGTGGCCGGGTGGACCATACATGGTTTGCGTGCGAGGGGTCCGACCGGCCCGGGCGTGACAGCCCTGATCCTCTTCACCCCGGTAGGCTTCCACCTCGACGATCAGCCCTGCAATTCGTTCTCCACTTTCAACCCGCACCAGCCTCGTTCCAAGCAGCTGGCGAGCGATCTGCAATGTCGGACGGCTGAAAAAGCTGCGCGGTAGGCGATCGTGTTCAGGCATAGGAATATTATTCGAGAGGTTCGGGGGTTCGATCCTCTCGACTTATCCCCCTTGGTCAGTTGAGCGCCGCCTGGGCACGGGACGGGTGGCTTCGTTCCGAAAACGGGGATCGCGTTCCAAAGTCAGGCGCAGACCCTCAGTTAAAGAGATTCGCGAGCGGTAACCCAATCGTTCCCGAGCCAGACTGAGATCAGCGCACATACGTGAGACACCTGGATCGTTGCGCGGGTTGAACATGATCTCTGCTTTGCCTTTGGTTACATCTAGCACCTGGTTGGCCAGCTCACGTACGCTTGTCTCCACGCCACTGCCAACGTTGATCACCAGGCGGTTAATTTCATCTGCAGTTGCAGCAGCAACCATGGCATTAACCACATCATCCACGAAAACGTAATCCCTGGTCTGGCGTCCATCACTGTGCACCACCAGGGTGCCGCCACGTACCGCCTGACGGATGAAATTGGGGATCACCGGAGGATGAGAAGGAGGCAGGTTCTGTCCCGGACCGTAGGCATTGAAAACACGCAAACTGAGCGTCTCAATGGCCCACAAATTTCCGATCGTGCGCACATAATACTCAGCGCTGAGCTTGGAGACTGCATAGGGGGAGTGAGGGTTTGGAGGGGAGTGTTCGTCCAAGGGTTGTTCACCCTGGTCACCGTATACAGCCCCAGAGGAGACAAAGACGACCCGTCGAACGCCAACATCCCGCATCGCCTCCATCAGACTAACAGTACCTCCCACATTGACCGCATTGTATTCGCGCGGATAGAGCACAGACTCAGCCACCAAGACACGCGCCGCCAGGTGATAGACACAGTCTACATCTTGAAGCAGCGTCCATAACTTGGGTCGGTCGTTGACATCCCCACGGGTGAAAAGAACGTCCGGTGAAAGAGATTGGGGGTCGCCTGTAGAAAGGTCATCCAATCCACGTACCTGATGCCCTTCACGGGCTAAGCGGTTTGCCAGAGCGGAACCTAAGAAGCCCGCCGCACCGGTAATTAAGAAATTCATGCTTCGGCGATTATAGCACGAGAATAATCCCTGAGGCTGACCAGCGTTTGACAGCCTGGCTTTAAGGCAGTATCATCTGCGCCATGAGCATTAAACGATGGCTGAAAATAGTTTTTGTATTGGTAGGGGTCAGCCTCTTGCTGTCTCTCAGCAATTTCCAGCCTGGAGAC
>DAOVXM010000119.1 GCA_030636125.1 Chloroflexota bacterium
CAGCAAATCCGCGCAGACCGTATCATCTATCACCCTGGAGACACCGCCGCCAAACACTACCATACGGACTGCCATCACCTCTTTTATATATTGGATGGAGATGGGTTGATCCACGTCAATGAGGGCAGCTACCGCCTTTCGCCTGGTATGGTGGTGGTAGTAAGCCCGGATGAGATTCATTGGTTCGAGAACGATACCCTGGCCAACTTCACATTCGTGGAATTCTGGGCTCCACCACCAAAGGAGACTGTTTGGGTGGACCCTGATGACTGCTGAAGATGGGCACCTAACGCCTGAGTTTCAGGTAAAAGGAGACAAGATGCCGGTAGTAATAAAAGCCAATGAGACGCGCCTAACAAGCCAGGGGGAGGGCTGGATAGAGACCACACTGGCCGACAGCCAAAATATCGGCACGCCTGCCATAGTCGCTCGTCGCTGGTCGTTTGAATCGTATGCGCTTGGACCTTTGAACACCCATGGTGAAGTAGAGCAATTGTTATATGTCATCCAGGGCGATGGTGAGGTGCACGTCAATGGTGAGGTCTATCCATTGGAAGGAGAGACTATGCTCTGGTTAGAGCCCGGCGACCAGTATCAATTTAAAGCTGGTACCGGTGGCCTGGAAATCCTGCAGGGATACGCTCCTGGTGAATGATCATTGAGATGTCTATAAAGGAGTTAATAGCCAGGTGCGTCGCACTTTGAAGAGACGATTAACCAAAGATATCCTGTTAAAGTTTAGATATCTTTTTTTCATAATCCAACCAGCAAGTGCGACGCACCTTTCACCGGACAATATTAATTTTCTGGCATGACTCAGACTCTAATTATCCGAACGATCGCTAAACTGCGACCATAAAACTCCATGAAGCTGAGAACCAAAATCCTCTACCTGGTCTCTTTAGCTACATTCTTGCGCTCATTTGCCCAGGTGATGTATACACCCTCACTGGTCACCATGCGCGGCGATCTGGCTACGACCACCGCCATGGTGGGCCTGACTCTGTCCGTGTATGGGCTGGTGCTCGCCTTTGCACAAATCGCTTATGGCCCAATTGTTGATCGCTTCGACAGCAAGCGCATCCTGCTCAGTAGCATGGGTGTCTTCACCCTGGCAAGCCTGGGTGGCTTTCTTGCTCAAGGCGTCACTCAGTTGCTCTTCATACGCGCTTTCCAGGCGATTGGTATCGCCGCGGCTGCTTCGGTCGGCATCGCTTTGATCACCGACCTGTACCCCCGATCTGAGCAGGGCAAGGCGATGGGTGTCTTTGAGGTTTTTAACGCGGCTGGTGCTGCGGCCGGACCGCTGATCGGCGCAGTCATTGCTATCTGGTTTAGCTGGCGAGCCGATTTCCTGGCCCTGGCCATCGTCGGTCTCGCTATCCTCCTGTTCTCGCTGTGGAAATTACCTCCCCAACCCGCTCACACCCAGAAGGTCGGCTTAGCTGATTTGCTCCTCATAGCAAGAACACCACCTACTGGGGGCACCCTGATACTGGGGTTTGTGCAATTCTACGCATTGTACACCTTGCACACCCTTATCCCCTTGCTGCTAACCGACAGCTTTGGCCAAACTTTGACCGGGATCGGGGTAATGCTGGCGGTGCTACCCATCGGTGCCATTATCGGTTCCTCGATCGGAGGGCGCATTGCCGATCGCAAAGGTTCGCGCGCTACCCTGCTCTTTGGATCTATCGGCACCGTGCTTAGTATGGGTGCGCTCACTTTCTTGAGCGGAATTGCAAACCCCTCCACCTCATTGCTGTTGGTCGGCTTGTGCGTGATCGCACTTGGTTTTTCCATCGGTATTTGCCTGCCGGTTCAGATCAAAGTAATGGTCGGGTATTTTTCGATCATGCGCGGCTCGGCTGGCTCGCTTTTATATTTTGCCCGCTTCCTAGGAGCTGCTGCAGCTCCCGTGCTCACCGGATTTCTTGCCGACAACGTTAGCTTGCCATCTGGGTTTAGCTCCGCTACAATCTTACTGGCCGTAGGAGCATTATTTACATTTATGGTGATCACTGATCCGGCACCTGAACCAGTCACCGCTAACCCGAACTGAACTCCCATTTTGAAACGTTATGCGATTCGTGACATTCCAACACAAGGAGAATATACGCCTAGGCGCTTTATTAGAGGATCGTGTTGTAGACCTCCAGCAGGCTCACCTGGCATGCAGTGACCATGCTAGGCAAATCGGAGAACCCTGGGCTGCAGAAGCTCAACTGCCTGTCAGTATGCACCAACTGCTAGCAGGTGAGCAGGCTTCTTTGGAGTTTGCTCAAAAAACGATCAACTTCATCCAAGAGCAGTTAGATATCAACCAGCAGTTACCTGGTATAAACGCATTCAGTTATTTTGTTGAAGATGTTATCTTGTACCCACCGGTAGTGCAGCCCGGCAAGATCATCTGCGTTGGCATGAATTATCCCTCACCCGCAACCTCCAGCCCCGTCTCCCATTATCCAGTGCTTTTCTTAAAAGCAGCCAGCACATTGACCGGTCACAAACAACCGATCGTCCTGCCAAGAGTAAGCCAAGACGTCTTTTGCGAGGGCGAACTTGCCGTCGTGATTGGACGCCGCGGCAGGCACATCCCCCCCGAACGAGCATTATCCCATGTGGCTGGCTACACCATCGCCAACGCTGTCGGTGCTCGTGATCTGGAGGCACGCACCTCCCAATGGGCAACCGGCAAGCTGCCTGACACTTTCAGTCCTATAGGTCCCGCCTTGGTCACGCGTGATGAGGTACCAGACCCGAACGCTTTGACCATCAAAACTACCCTCAACGAGCAGCTTGTGCAATACGGCAACACAGGCGATATGATTTTCGATGTGCCCTATCTGATCAGTTACCTCTCTGGCATAGCTGCCCTGGAACCTGGTGACATCATCTTAACTGGGAGCCCTAAAACAGTTGGGGATCGCCCTGCGCCCAAAGTAACCTTAAAACCCGGGGACATCATCACGATCGATATCGAAGAACTCGGCACCTTGATCAATACCACCGTCGCGGAGGAGTAATGTTATGAACACACGCCCCATGGCCATCGTCACCCAACCGGGAGTCATTGAATTCCAGGAGCGTCCCTTACCTGATCTGGGTCCCCATGATGTGCGGGTAAAGGTTAAGGCCGTCTCCATCTGTGGCAGCGACATGCACATATTTAAAGGAAAGCACCCCGCCGCGCCCTTGCCTGTGCCCGTCGGGCACGAAATATCGGGGGTGGTGGATAGGATTGGCAGGAAGGTCACCAAACTAAAAACCGGCGACCGGGTGGCCATTGAACCAGTCATCACTTGCAGCACCTGTCACTTCTGCCGGCGAGGCCAGTACCACCTCTGCACTCAGATCAGTTTTCAGTACCGGGTGGGACAGGGCGGCTTCACACCCTACTTCCTCGTATCAGAAGAATGGGCTCACCGGCTTCCGGAGAATATCTCTTTCGCCGAAGGGGCGCTGGTCGAACCGCTCTCCGTTGCCGTGCACGCCGTGGTGAAAAGCGGGATTGGCCTGGGGGACACCAGCGCAATTTTCGGAGCCGGCGCTATTGGTCTCACCCTCTTACAACTGATACGAATCTCTGGTGGTGGGGATGCATTTGTCGTGGACGTCCAGGACCAGCGCTTGCGAAAAGCTTCAGAACTTGGGGCAACAGATGTACTGAACAACCTGAGCGGTGACGTCCTTCCAAAGATCATAGAGCGCACCGGTGGATTGGGCGTAGACTTCGCCTTTGAGGCGGTGGGGTTGGAAGTGACCCTGGTCCAATCACTTCAGGCGCTCAAGAAGGGCGGTGCGGCTGTGCTGGTCGGGTTATTCGAGCAGCCGGAGATCAACATTCCCGCCAATATATTCGTGCAGAAGGAAATCGAGCTGCTGGGTTCCCAGGGTTACTGCTGGGACTTTCAAACTGCGTTGACTTTACTCGAAGGGGGTCAGATCAATCTAAAAAATATGATCACCCACGAATTCCCGCTAGCCCAGCTACAGGACGCCTTTGATACTTTGCTGGATCCCCAGAGCGGGGCTATCAAGGTCGTTATTAATGTGGATGAATAATGGTTTCACTGTGTTCGTACATCTTGATGCCGGGTATAGCATGGCATCAGAGCGATCAGGGCACCATATTCCTTCAACATCTAATCATCTTCAGAATGAGTATATAAGGAGGTCGTCATGGAAATAAATCAACAACGGGGAGCAGTACTTATCACCGGCACCTCCACTGGGATTGGTAAAGCTACCGCCCTGCACCTCGATCAGCTTGGCTATCAGGTCTTAGCCACTGTGCGTAAGGAACATGATGCGGAAACACTACGATCTCAGTGCTCCAAGAGGCTCACCCCGCTTCTGCTCGATGTCACGGATGAGGACAGCATTACTCAAGCAAAAGGAGTGGTCAGTCAGGTGGTTGGCGATGCGGGCTTGTTAGGATTGGTGAACAACGCTGCCATTGGCTTTACCTCGCCACTCGAGTTCGTACCCTTGGACGAACTGCGTTGGCTATTCGAGGTCAATTTCTTCGGCCTGCTGGCGGTCACTCAAAAGTTTTTGCCCCTTCTGCGTCAGGCGCAAGGTCGTATTGTGAATATAAGCTCAACCGCTTCCAGCGTTGTAGCACCATTTCATGGACCGTATTCCGCCTCCAAGCTGGCTCTCAATGGGCTTTCGGATGCCTTGAGGCTGGAGCTGAGACCTTTAGGGGTGAAAGTCTCCGTGATCTTATATGGCAGCGTTAAGACGCCCATCTGGGATAAGGGGGGGGACTTAGCAGACCAGGTGGCACAGGATTACCCTTCACAGGCTTGGGAGCTGTACGGTACCAATTATCGCGGATTAAGAGATTACTTCCGCAAAATGGGTGAAGCCGGCATCCCACCCGAGAAGGCCACTCACGCCATTATTCATGCGCTTACCGCTAAGCACCCAAAAACCCGGTACTTTGTCGGACGTGATGCCCATCTATTCAATATTTATGATAAATTGTTGTCTGGCCGCTTGCGTGATTGGATGGTCATGCGCAGCATCGGCTTGAGCGAGGAACTCTGACTTTACCTCATTGACAGAGTGTCTAAGGGTGGACTCGACATGACACAATAATATTGACTATTTGGACAAATATAGTATAATAATCGTATCGAATTCAAACAAATTCAAATCGCCTCACCTTTCTATGCCCCATGAGGATTTGAAGCATTATTCGGTCTGTTTCACTGCCCTGGACGAAATCACAATTATCCCAACAATAAATTGTTGGCTTTTTTATCCATTGGAGAACATCATGCGAGTTTCACGGCAAGCTGATTATGCGACCCGAACAATCTACTATCTCTCTCATTTGGAACCTCTACAGCGCGCTTCCACTAAATCTATTGCCAATGCCCAGAATATCCCCCTGTCCTTCCTCACCAAGATCATCTCAAGACTATCGGTTGCTGGCCTGATTCACACCACACGCGGGTCCCAAGGGGGTGTCGCACTCACCCGTCGCCCGTCGAATATTTCCTTACTGGAAGTTGTGGAAGCTATTGATGGCCCCATTCTATTAAATGAAAGTGCTACCGACCTTAACGATTGTGAATTTAGCGAAGAATTCCCCCTGCGGCCCGTCTGGTGTGAGGTCCAGTCAGTATTGGTGAACCAATTACAGAACGCCACCTTTGATCAATTCGGCCCGGATTAACCTGAAATAAAGTACAACTTGGATTCTTGAGTATTAGCGTGTCTCCGTCACCTTGCGCAAAGCGCGGGGGCGGTCAGGGTCATAATCTCTGGTATGGGCCAGATACATGGCGAATAATTGTCCGGGCACGATGGTCGTGATCGGCGAAAGCCATTCTGGCACACGCGCAGGCAATCTGAGTGGTATGCGCGCCAGCGCCAGTATCTCCGAGTCGTCGCTGATCGCGATAACTTCCGCCTCCCGCTCTTTCAATGTTCCGATCAAGTTCCTCATCTCAGGCAACATGACCCCTGAGGGGGCTAGCACAATCACCGGGAAGCCGCGCTCAATCAGTGCCAGCGGGCCATGCAGGAAATCAGCACTGCTATATGGCTCTACCACCGTATAAGTTAGTTCCTCCAACTTCAGAGAGAGCTCGAAGGACGTGGCGTAGTTAAACCCCCGCCCGATCACCACGCAATAACTCATATAGCGGTAACGCTCGGCGATCTTCCTGATTTCAGAGCCCATGGTCAGCGTCTCGGTCACCTTCCCTGGGATATCTTCCAGAGCAGCCTGCATTTGCGAGTCATCCGCCAGGCACACGCTCAAACAGGCGATAGCCGTCAGTTCGCTGGTGTATGTTTTGGTTGCGGCAACAGATTGTTCAAGACCTGAGCCTAAGTCAATCACGTAATCCGCCGTCCGGCCCAGGTCCGATTCGGGAAAATTGGTGATGGTAGCCGTCAACATCCCCTGGCGACGAGCTTCAGCCAGCACCGAGACAATATCCGGGCTCTTACCGCTCTGGCTGATGCCCAACACTAGCGTGTTGCTGAACCGAGGCGGCTGCTTATAAACAGTAAACAGGCTGGGAGTTGCCAAACCGACAGGCAGACCGTTCACCGCTCCCAATAAATATTGAGCATAACGGGCTGCATTGTCACTTGTGCCGCGGGCTGCGATCGTCAGGTGCGTGATGCCTCGATCATGGATGGCGTCTGCCAGGCTCTGGATCGTGCCCACTTCCCTCGCCAGTAGGTTCGCCAACACCTCGGGTTGTTCATGGATCTCTTGATAAAGATAAGATTTCTCTAGCATTACGATAAGTTTCCTTTTGAATATAAAATATGTCCTTCTACGATGGTCAGCTCAACTTCTAAGTCAGGTGTAAGCAGCACCAAATCTGCCAGTTGACCAGGCGCAATCCGGCCCCTTTGTCCTGAGATGCCCAACAAGTCTGCTGGAGTCGCGGTTATGGTGAGTAAGGCTTCCGTTAATGAGCATCCCGCAAATTGGATCAGGTTGCGTAAGGCTTGGTCAAGCGACAAAATACTACCCGCCAGGGTGCCGTCTGCTAACCGGGCGGTTTCCTGGTCCACCGTTACGTCAAAATCCCCAACGCTGTAGGTCTCCGGGGGCATGCCCAGCGCGGTCATGGCATCACTAACCAGAGTAAGACGGTTGCTACCCAAAATTTGCCAGGCTAGCTTGACCATCGTGGGATGTACATGCACCCCATCTATGATCAAACCAACGGTTAGACGTTCGTTTTCGAATAGGGCTCCGATCAAACCAGGCTGGCGATGCTGGAGAGGGGGCATGGCGTTAAACAGGTGCGTGCCATAACGGATTCCCGCTTCAAAGCCGCGCTTGGCTTGCTCGTAATCCGCCATGGAGTGACCCGCGCTGACCCGCACGCCCCGCTCCACCAGGCTTTGGGTGACTTCCAGCGCTCCTGGCAACTCCGGGGCCAGGGTGACCAGGCGCACCCCATTATCCGGCGACCAGTTAGCGACAAATTCAAGGTTAGCAGGTTGCAGATAAAC
>DAOVXM010000489.1 GCA_030636125.1 Chloroflexota bacterium
ACGTACACTTGGCCAGGCGTTGATCGATAGCCCCGAAGTAGATGGCGTCACGTTTACCGGCTCATTCGACGTTGGGATGAATATTTTCCGCGATTTTGCCCAGGGTGACTACGTTCGCCCGATAATTTTGGAGTTGGGAGGCAAGAATCCAGCCATTGTTTCCCGCAACGCCGATGTTGAGCGTGCCGCGATTGGCATTGTTCGATCAGCTTTCGGACTGCAAGGTCAGAAGTGCTCGGCTTGTTCCAGGGTTCTGGTTGAGGAACCCCTGTATGATGCTGTTGTAGAACGGGTTGTAGAACTTACTAACAAACTGGCTGTTGGTGACCCAACCGAGCGTATGGTTTATATGGGTCCGGTTATCAATAAGAATTCCTACCAGGACTATAAGGACTTCACTGAGGAATTGTCACAGGCTGGTACTTTCCTGACTGGAGGTAAAGTTCTCACTGATGGCGATATGGCAAAAGGCTATTTCTGTTCCCCAACTATCGTTGCTGATGTCTCTCTTGATCATCGGCTTTGGAAGAACGAAATGTTTCTGCCCATCACCACGGTGGCTAAGGTAAGTAGCTTAGATGAAGCTATGGAGCAGGCTAACGATGTAAATTATGGCCTTACGGCTGGTTTCTATGGATCCGATGAAGAGGTTAAGTGGTTCTTTAAGAATATCCAGGCTGGTGTAACCTACGCCAACCGGCCACAAGGCGCTACAACGGGCGCTTGGCCTGGATTCCAACCATTTGGTGGATGGAAGGGTTCTGGTTCTTCTGGTAAGAATGCTGGCGGTCATTACTATTTACCACTATACATGCACGAGCAAATTCAGACAGTAATAGACTAGTGCAGTTGGGCCTAAGGTTTCGGTGGTTTCTGTTGTCTCCTACCCAATTGCATAAAGTGTTGCGCTATTGTTACCTAACTATCGAGTCACTTTCGCCGCGCATCACTAGCCACACCGTTGTTTTTATCCCTCCCTCTCCCGGTTTTTGGAGTGGGAGGGATGACGAATTGACTGGGTAATTAGCTGGATGTTTGTTGTAGATGTCATATAGATGGCAGATTGGGCAATTTTTAATATATATGGGATTGATTGCCTTGATCCTTTTTTTCATTACAGATCAGGTAGACGATCCATATTATTTAGTATTTTGTTCCGGTGTGCTTATCATGATTCTTGGGGGATACATTATGTGGAAGAGTCGAAGTCCGGCACCATCTTCTGGGCGATTTAGGATGCTGCATAGGAATACTAAAGAAAAACAGCATGATAAAAAAAAGAATGAAGATGAATAGGCATACAGGGTATTGTGTACCTCCTCGGACTTTTATATTTTCGAGGATAGTTGAGCCGCTAGTCCAACAATAGAATTAAGATTCTCTTCGTTGACTTAAATGAATTGATTGGTAAATAATGATGACCAAGTTGATGACTCTCCCTGAAGCGATTTCCCAGTATGTCAATGACGGTGATACTGTCTATGCTGCTGGTTTCACCCATATGATCCCTTTTGCCGCCGGTCATGAAATAATCAGACAGGGTAAGGTAGATCTTGTATTAGCGCGTGCTACTCCAGATTTGATTTATGACCAAGTTGTCGCAGCTGGTTGCGCACGTAAAGTAATTTTCTCATATATGGGCAATCCCGGAGTGGGTTCCCTGCGTATTGTTCGGGCCGCAGTTGAGGCCGGGGACTTGGAGTGGGAAGAATACTCTCATTTCAGCATGATCTCACGCCTCCAGGCTGGTGCGATCGGACTCCCATTCATGCCGATGAACCCGACGGCTGCTGGTGATTTAGAACGCGCCAATCCCAGTTACCGCACCGTGGTTGATCCATATTCAGGTCGAGATGTAGTTGTGGTTCCTGCACTTAACCCTGATGTGGCTATTGTCCACGTGCAACGCGCAGACACAGATGGTAACGCGCATGTTTGGGGCATTATTGGTGAACAAAAGGAGGCCGCATTTGCCGCCAGTCGAGTCATCTTAACCGCGGAAGAGATCGTGGACGCACAGGTTATCCGCTCTGATCCCAATCGTACTCTGATCCCCGGTTTTATCGTGAGTGCAGTTTGTCATGTGCCGTACTGTGCCCATCCTTCCTACACACAAGGCTTTTATGATCGAGATAACGCTTTTTACCTGGAATGGGACAACATTAGTAGAAGTCGAGAAGGTGTACAAGCTTACTTGGACGAATGGGTCTATGGTGTCAAGGACCGCTTTGAATATTGGGAAAAACTTGGCAGCGAAGTACATGCCAGCTTGCGAGTAGGTGATCGACCGAGTGCAGTCGTGAATTACGGAGAATATTAGGGAAAAAGAGTACGAGGTAGGGGAAGGAAATTCTCCTGGTCAGCTGTCCATCTTTAGAGAATGAAATGGATTTTAAAATCTTATGAGCAATGTTTATTCTTCTTCAGAACTGTTAACGATTAACGCGGCTCGACTATTGCGAGATGGAGACGCGGTTTTTGTGGGGGTGGGGTTGCCTAACCTGGCTTGTAACCTGGCTCGTCGAACTCATGCTCCTAACCTGCTGATGATATACGAGGCAGGAGTGATCGGTGCGCAACCGACACGCTTGCCGCTTTCCATCGGTGACCCAACACTTGTCAGTGGTGCGCTCTCGGTATGCAGCATGTACGATATTTTTGCATTTTATTTACAACGAGGTAATGTTGATGTGGGCTTCTTAGGAGGCGCGCAGATCGACCGTTTCGGAAATATCAACGCTACCGTTATCGGTGAATACGATCATCCCAAAGTACGGTTGCCTGGATCGGGTGGCTCGATGGAAATCGCTGCCTGGGCAAACCGCTGCTATATCATTAC
>DAOVXM010000328.1 GCA_030636125.1 Chloroflexota bacterium
GCTTATGAACATCATTGCCGAGGGTGGTGATCCAGTTAATGACGGCACAATGCCTGGCTTTGGAGAGCAATTGACCGAAGAGGATATAGTGTCGATTTTAGATTTTTTCAAAAGTAAGTGGGGAAAAGAAGAGCGAGAGTTTCAGTGGTGGGTTTCAGCCCAGGGACGGTAAGCTTCCGCGATGTACCTCGCCCAATAATATCAGGGCTAAAAACCCTCGCGGTCGGAAACTTTCTTGTGTAATGCGTGATAATTGAAGAAGCACTCCAGGTGTG
Source organism: Chloroflexota bacterium (assembly GCA_030636125.1). Next base: position 276 of record DAOVXM010000328.1, read on the forward strand.
AACTTGATTAGGCAATAATGCCTAATCATTTTGTTGTAAGAAACGAGTTCACCCCAACGTCAAAAAACTTGGGTCGGTAGTGTATGTCTCTATAATCTAAATCAACTAATTTATATTGCTAAAGTAATTTATATTGCTAAAGGAGTGGAGTAAATGATAATAAAAAATAACAAGCGCAAGCAAACCCTTATAGTTCTGATCGCCGTAGCTCTGTTAACCCTGACCATAGGTGTGGCAAGTGCGGATGGTTTCACGCATGGCCCCATAATCGATGTGGATGGTGTAGAGTATTATATGGCCGGACCACCGGTTGTAAAGGAAGAGCCGGATGGCCCTACTGACATCCCCGGGCATTATTGGGTGCAGGCCGGGCCTAACCAGGTGGTCGGAAAGCATTACAATACAGGAAAATTCGGAATGCCTCAGGGGTGGTCCTCCGATGCCCCGGATGGTGAATTGTTGTACATTGTGCACGGTATCATCGACACTTGGTCACCAGAAAAGGCTGCCAGCTATGCCGCCCGCGGGTATGTCCATTACCATGAATTGGTCAGAGTATCGGATAAGAAAGAACATCCTAGTAAGGTGGTGTGGCTCAAGCACACTGCCAGGACGAGCTTCAACTTTGATAGGGGTCCGCACCCCGAGCTTGGTCATGAAGTTACCCCAGGCGTGGACTACGATTTCATACCGCTCGGGTGGATGACTTATCCCCCCACTGAGTAGTAGCGATAATTCGTTACAGGTCCCGACCCGGACTACAATTTTAGGAGCTCCAGCCAACTGGCTGGAGCTTGTTTGTATACCAGGGTATACTGAATCTAGTTTCTGAATGCTGATTAAATTACTTAACAGTACATGAATTCGGGATAAGAAAAATATGGATCTCTCGCCTATCCCGAACTGACGTTAGCAGTAATAGGTGCAAGCATGAAGCGGATTATCGCCATCGTCTTAATTGTTTCTGGGACTGCCCTCATATTTGCCAGCGCGGGTTACTACTTGTTTCTACAGGCGGTAGAGAATCCAGGCCCAGAGCCATTACCTGACAGGTTGGCCGAGCACCTATTGGTTGCTCAAATCACTGGACCTCAAGCGATAGTCGAAATCAACCAGATGCACGGCAAAGAGTTCCCGCTGACATCTGGCGCAGTGGGGGTCTATGGTGAAGGACGGCAAGCGACGCTTTGGATATCTGGTGCGCCAGGTGAGTTGATGGCGAAGAGAATATTGAACCAGATGCGGGATAAGATCACCCAGGGGAGCTCGCCTTTCACACCCCTCGGAGAGCGGAATGTAGGCGGGCGTCTGGTTTATGAGCTGGATGGTCTGAGCAAAAAACATTTCTATTTTCAATCAGGTGACCTGATCATATGGCTGGCTGCAAATGAGGACCTAGCTGAATTCGCATTGTCGCAGTCATTGGAATTTTATCCTTGATCTTGGCATATAGCTGTTCGTGAATCCGTGGATTAATTTAACCTAAGTTGCCACCTTAAACACAAGTGGCAACTTAGGTAATTTAAGAATATCCTGTAAGATACCCAAAAGATGTGACGTCTAAAAATGAGTGAGGTCTAATCTACCAGAGAATAACGCTCTGGTAGAATTTTTATTGTATGGAACGGATTCAAAGGAAACTATCTCGGCGAGACTTTCTCAAGCTGGCTGCCCTGGGTTTGGGAGGCCTCGGGTTGCGTCCCTGGAAGCGGGCGTTTGCGTTGCCCGATTTCCCAGTCTCTGAGCGCTTGGGGAGAGTGGTGTGGTGGGGGACAGAGCTTAAGAGCCAGCCCAATATAGAGAGCACCACCTTGCGTTCCCTCGTCGATGATGAAGTCTTACCCTGGTTGCGGGAGGTGGTCGGTTGGCATTCCGCCGGTCTAAGCCAGAGATGGGTTGAGACGCCGGAGGGTTATGTCTGGTCTCCTCATATGCAAATGGCACATAACTTACCCAATGCCCCCTTGGAAGACCTGCCCCAGACCAGCCTGGGGGAGAGTATGTGGGTTGAGGTGAGCGTGCCCTATGTCGACCTGGTCTTAAACAACCCACCTGCGCGCGCTCCCTGGTTAGAGTACCGGTTAAGTGATGGTCCCCCGCCGCGCCTGTACTACAGCCAGATTGTGTGGGTTGATCAGATTAGAGTGGACGAGGATGGGCAGAGCTGGTACCGGGTAAATGAGCGCTACGGGTACGGTGATATCTTCTGGGCTGCCGCTGAGGCCTTTCGGCCGCTCACGCCAGAAGAAATGTCTCCGATCAATCCGGAAGTTGAAAATAAGCGTATCTTGGTTGATGTCCCCCACCAGACATTGTCTTGTTTCGAAGGTGACACCGAAGTCCATTTTGCGCGTGTCTCCACCGGCGCGCTCTACAATGCCTCCGGTAAGCGGGTGGATGCCTGGGCGACACCTCCTGGGGAGCATCCTATCTGGCGTAAACTGGTTTCCCTGCACATGAGCGGCGGTACGACGGGGGGTGGCTGGGACCTACCGGGCATCGGTTGGACCACGCTATTTGTCGGCAGTGGTGTCGCTATCCACTCGACGTTTTGGCATAATAACTTCGGAGTGCCGATGTCGCGGGGCTGTGTCAACGCCCGCCCCGAAGATGCCAAATGGATTTTCCGCTGGACACAGCCACAGGTGACCTATGATCCCGGCGATGTAACTGTTCCTTTGCCCGGTGGGACCAAGGTGGCAGTTGTAGAAATCTGAGTGGATAATTGCTAAATGTCTATCCGAGAACCACCCTGATTTCTGGATCGGTTCTGAGCAAATAGTATGGCGCCCGGTGTAATTTCTACGCCGGGCGCGCCGGGCGCCGTTATTTACTCGTCAAGTAATTAAGCCAGGGATGTTATGCAAATGCCGGAAAGTAACTTGAATATAAAAACGCCAATCCGGCATTTGCTAAAAGTAATTTGCGGTATTGACACTAGATTTATTTCAAAATTCATTCCGCAAATTACTTAATTGCCTAATTCTGCTTCAATGGCTTGTTCAAAAACCGCAAAGGGCTGTGCTCCCATAACTGCAACACCGTTGATAATAAAGGCGGGTGTGCTGGTCACACCAAGCTGGCGGGCAGTTTGGGTGTCTATTTGAACTTGTTCGGTGTACTTGCCAGAATCAAGGCACTCATCGAAAGCTTGGCTGTCAAGTCCAAGTTCAGCAGCCAATTGCTTCAGGTTCTCTTTGTTGAAAGCACCCTGGTTTTCTCCAGCTTGGCTGTCGAAGATCAGGTCGTGATACTCCCAAAAAGCGTCCTGGTCGGCTGCACACTCGCTGGCCTCGGCTGTCCATGCAGATTCGGGACCCAGGAATGCAAAGTGATAGTATCCAAACCTGACTTGATCGTTCTCAATATAAATTTCTTCAATCTGACGCCCCGCGTCAGCGGCATATTTGCCACAAAATGGTCACTGAAAATCGCTGAATTCGATGATGGTGACCTCGGCGTCCGGATTTCCTTTAAAGTGGCGCGTCTGGGAGATCATGAACTCCATCATCTCCTCCCGGCTGGCCTGGTCAGGTTGATTCCCTGCGGATGATGTTTGAGTGCCCGCAGATGGATTTGCCGCTGGCGCGGCAGCCACCGGGACTGCCCCTCCAATACGTGTCGACACCTCAGGGTAGAGCAGATAACCTCCCACCAGACCAATTACCAGCATGACTAAGGCGATAATCGGAGTCGCCCAGGTTTGCACGTTGATGACCAGGGCTGGTCGTGGCTCGTGTTCTTCTTGCTCTTCCGCTTCCTCATCGACTTCTTCGATTGGATCTTCTGTATACTCTTCTTGCTCGTGTTCAGTGTGTGTGTCCAAATTTTTCTCCTTATAATGCCTGCCAGGATTTATACTTGCCTTCCGGATTCTAAATATGAGTTCAGCCTAGCCGGTTCCCCCTCGGCAGCCATATTGCTTCTCTGATCACTGCGGCAGTATAACATGATAATCTGTTGATTATGGTTTCTCTAAGGCCGTTTCTATGGCTTTTTTAATATTGTCTAATGGCTGTTCGCCTAAACCTGACCAGAGCACCTCC
>DAOVXM010000234.1 GCA_030636125.1 Chloroflexota bacterium
AAGATATTTGTCATTGATCCTGTGATCCGTGTTCATCCGCGTTCATCCGTGTCCCATACTCTTTATAGCGACCAGTTTCTACCACCGCCAAAAACCCCCACCCCAGATCGCTCTTGCTCTTCGAAGTGAACATATACGGGATCACCTTCTCGCCCAGCTTAAGTGCCGTATTTGGGGAAAACCACTCTAAAAAGTTGACCTAAAGGATATGCTTGGTATATAATCTGTACCATAGAAAAAAAGAACTGTAACTTAGTATCGAGAATTCCGGAGAAAGAGTGTGCGTGGGGCGTCCACGACACGCACACTTTTTTCAGGGAATCATCTAAGATATTCTGATCTCCATATGAAAATAATCACCACCATCCAGGGTAGGCTGAGTCTTCTCTTTCTGGCGTTCGTGCTGTTGATAACCATCTCGGTAGGGGTTACATTCTGGGGCATCAACACTCAGAAAACTGATGCTCTCGTTATCAACCTGGCCGGCCGCCAGCGCATGCTGGTGCAGCAGATGACCCGGCTGGGGGAAGGAATAGCCAGGGGGAGCGACCAGGGTGACCAGCAGGCTTTGCTGGCATCGGCGCAGACTTTCGAGACTACCCTGGGGGCTTTGCAGTATGGAGGCCAGGCCCCTTACCTTCCTGGCCAGATGGTGGATTTGTCAGCTCCCAGCTCGGCGGAGGTGCAGAGCCAATTAGCGCAGGTGCGCCAGACCTGGGAGCTTTTTCGCGCTGAACTGGATAATCTCGCTAACGTATCTCAAGGGACCCAAGGGGCCCCCGCGTCAGCTGGGACCATCCAGGCAATCCAGGTGCTATCACCACAGTTGGTGGCACAAACCGATACGGCTGTGCACATGTTCGAAGCTGAATCAACCCAAAAAGTAATTCGCCTGCGTAGCATCCAGATCGCTTTTTTCACCAGCGCCTTGATCCTTGTCGCCGCGGGTGCCTGGATCACCAAGAGATCACTGTTGGAACCCCTCCAGGTTTTAGGGGATGCAGCCGAACGTATTGGAGCGGGGGATTTGAGCACACCCACCCGCATCTCGGAGCCTGAGGAGTTTGCCGTGCTGGCTCAAACTTTTGATTCGATGCAAGCTCAACTGAAAGCCTCCCACGAAGAACTGGTCAATTGGGCTGAAACCCTCGAAAAACGGGTCGCCCAAAGGACGCGTGAGTTGGATGCACTCTATGAGGTCAGTCGGGATATCTCCTCCCGCTTGGATGTCCAGCATGTGCTCAGTTCGGTCACTGAAAAAGCGTGCCAGTTGCTGGATGGTGAGGTGGCCTCTTTATGTCTGTTGGAGCAAGACGGCAGGACTTTGACGATCATGGCTCTTAGTGGCCCGGATACAGCCCTCAGATGTAATAGGACCAACGGTCAATCCGGGCTGGTAGGACATGTTTTATCCGGCAAACAAGCCCTCGCTTGTGGAGCTGGACAATGCGCTGGCGTATGCGCCATTCTAGCAGAGCCATACCGTAACAGCCATTTGGCTGCCCCGCTGTGGTTTGGCGATCGAGTGATCGGTGCGCTGTGCGTGGGGAGCAAGAGCACGGATGTCTTCTCCCCAGAAGCATCCAACTTATTGACCAAGCTGGCCAATTCCGCCGCCATCGCTTTGGAGAACGCCCGCCTCTACACCCAGGCTGAACGAGTGGCCGCTTTGGAAGAACGTCAGCGCATCGCCGCGGACATGCACGACGGCTTGGGACAGACCTTGAGCTACCTGGGACTGAACATTGACCAGGCGACCGATTTCCTGGAGGTGGGGCAAGATGAGCGGGCATTGGCGTATATGGAGCGAACGCGTAGTATCATCGACCAGGCAACCAATGATGTGCGCGGTGCCATTACCAGCCTGATGGATGATTCGCCCTTGCATCAGAGCTTGCAGGATCATCTGGTAACCCTGGTTGAGGAATTCGCTGGTCAAAGCGGGACCCTGCTGACATGGGAGACCACACTGGAACAGGCTTTGGTTTTACCTCGTAATGAAACCGAGCAGGTTATCCGGGTAGCCAAGGAAGCTTTGTTGAACGCCCAAAACCACGCTAAGGCGTCTTTTATCCAGGTTTGTTTTGAACAGGCAGGCGCAAATTTTGTTTTAAGCGTAACGGATGATGGGCAGGGATTCGAACCTGAGAGCCAGGCCAGCGACGGGCGCGGCCATTTTGGTCTGCAGATTATGCATGCACGCGCTACGCGCCTGGCAGGCATGTTGGTCCTCCAATCAGCCGCCGGAGAGGGAACTCGGGTTACCCTGAGATGGCCGGTCACATCAATCTCAAAGATCGAAGTAAAGTCATGAAAGTGATACGCGTTCTATTAGCCGATGACCACATCCTCTTCCGGGAAGGCCTGGCTGGGATCATCGCCTCCCAACCGGATATGGAGGTGGTTGGCGAGGCTGACGATGGCTTGGAAGCTGTCGTTAAAGCCCGCCAATTGACCCCGGACCTGGTCTTGCTGGATATCCAGATGCCGGTCTGCGACGGCATCGAGGCCGCCCGGCAAATTAAGCATGAACTGCCTGAGGTGACGATTGTTATGCTCACCGTGAGAGACGATGATAAGCAGTTATTCGAAGCCATCAAGAACGGCGCCCAGGGCTATTTGCTCAAGAACATCCGCTCCAAAGAAATGCTGCAAATGCTGCGCAGCGCCACGCGAGGGGAGGTGGCTATTTCGCCCGATATGGCTGGATATTTTCTTGAGGAGTTCCGCCGTCTTAGCCGGCAGGTGCCAGCGGATGTGGATGAAGATGTTTATTCATTAACCCAAAGAGAACAAGAGATATTGGGCCAGGTCGCTAAAGGGGCTTCCGATAAGGAAATCGCCGAAGCGCTCTGTATCAGCCTGCACACCGCCAAGAGCCACATGCGCAATATCCTGGCAAAATTACAGGTTAACAACCGGCGCGAAGCTGCCCGGCTGGCACGCCGCAAGGGCTGGCTATGAAGAACTAAAAGAACTAATTCTTTTTGCTAATAGAGCGGTCGCAAGATCGCTCTTTTTTCATGCCCGCAAATCGCTGAGAGTGATTCCCTTTGCTTGTGAGAGATGCTAATCTAGTACAGTTGGGCGTAAGTCCTCTGGCATTTGCAGATCACCCCGCCCAACTGTTAAAGTACTTTGCGCATTATTTTTCAACTGCACAAGGATTTCCGCCGCAAAGTACTAGATATAGCGAGGCTGAGATGTTTAAAAGACGCGTGGCTCTCTTGTGTGACCAAAATTTGCTGGGCGAAATCCTGGAAGATATCCTGGTGAACTCTGATGAGGTAGAGTTCATCGGTGCATGGGGATTTGATGATCTGAACATCACCCGCTTTGCGGAACTGCCACCTGGGCTTCTGGTCATAGCCGACGAAGTGCCGCCTCGTGCACAGGTTTCCGATCTTATGGCTGAAATCCAGACTGGCAATCCCGAAATACCCATTATCCGCGTCACCCTGGCTCAAAATGATCTGCGAATTTACACCTCCCACTCGAAACCAGCGCGCCGCGCGGAACTGATCGATTTAATCCGCCAACTGCCAGGGGAATCCCCGGAGGAAATTGTGCCCGATAAAATTTTAGAGGAGGATGGAGGTGAAGCGAATGCGAATTGAAATTCTATTCAATTATAAAAGGTTGCTGCCAATCCGATTGGGTGGGCTATTTCTGGCTTGTTTAATCGCCCTGGCCATAGGTTCGCTGGTACAAGCTGCTCCCCTTATCCAAAGTAATAGTGATGGACAGGAGATCTTCGAACAAAAATGTGTAGCCTGTCACACGATTGGCGGCGGGCAACGCGTGGGACCGGATTTACAGGATGTGACCGGGAGGCGAGACCTGGCCTGGTTGGAAGGTTTTATCGCCGCTCCGGATGAGGTGATTGCCTCCGGCGACCCAATCGCTACCGAGCTGCTGGCCGAGTACAACAATGTGGTCATGCCGAACCTGGGATTATCGGCAGCCGAGCTAGACGCTCTACTGGTTTATCTGGAGAATCCCGGAGATGTGAGCGACCAGCCCGCCCCCTCCCTGCCGCCGGGTAGCAGCGCACAAGGGGAAAACTTGTTTAACGGAGCGCAGCCGCTTACCAACGGAGGCACGAGCTGCCTCGCCTGCCATAATGTGGCCGGCATTGCCGCCCTGGGTGGTGGTAGCCTGGGTCCTGACCTGACCCATGTCTACTCACGCTTCGGCGCCAATGGGCTGCAGTCCGCGCTCACCACCTTGCCATTTCCAACCATGCAGGGCATCTTCGCCGATAAACCCTTGACAGAGAGCGAACAGGCGGATTTATTCGCCTTCTTCGAGTCAGCTGATGGTCAAACCGCGACGAGTACTACTACGGCCCCCCTTTGGTTCATGATTATCGGTGGGCTGGGCACCCTGGCGTTGTTTGCTGTGATGTTCAACTTCTGGCCGCGGCAGAGGCAGAGTTTGGCTGAGAACCTGAGAGAGAAGGCCTGAGCCGTTTGAGATGAAGTTTTGCTGCTGTTCCATTCCCATCAGAGCGGCGGCATCACCTCTTCTCTTGAAAGAAACCTGGAGGCAGTTATGACTAAGTGGATTAAAGAGGTTGAATCACCCACGGAACGTAAGTGGGAGGAGTTCTATCGCAATCGTTTTCAGCATGACCGGCGGGTGCGCACCACCCACGGTGTGAATTGCACCGGTAGTTGTTCCTGGGAGGTCTTCGTAAAGGATGGCATCGTCACCTGGGAACTGCAAGCCACCGATTACCCTCAGTTGGAGGCGGGTCTGCCCCCCTACGAGCCGCGTGGTTGCCAGCGTGGTATTAGCTTCTCCTGGTACCTGTACAGTCCCATCCGCGTCAAGTATCCCTATGCCCGTGGGATCCTGCTCGACCTATGGCGTCAGGCTAAAGCCCAATATGATGACCCAGTCGAGGCCTGGAGCGCCCTGGTTGCCAATAATAGCGCACGCCGGGAATACCAGCAGGCGCGCGGCAAGGGAGGCTTCCGGCGGGCTTCTTGGGATGAAGTGCTGGAGTTGATCGCCGCTTCCGTGATCCACACTATTAAGAAGTATGGACCTGACCGGGTGATTGGCTTTTCCCCCATCCCCGCCATGTCGCAGGTCAGTTATGCCTCGGGCAG
>DAOVXM010000394.1 GCA_030636125.1 Chloroflexota bacterium
TGGACTGATGCTTCTATAGAACACTTGCGTCTCGACCTTCAGGAAGAATACATGCGTATGGCCGTTGATTCCTACCAGGCCAACCAGGATGCCGCATTAGCTGTAAAACGTTACGAGGATGTAGGTGAAAATGCGGAAGCAATCTTGGTAGGTATTGCAGCTAACCCAGGAAATCAAAGTACAGAATCAATCATCGCTTTCCAAGCAGCGGTTCAAGTCGAACCGGTAGGTGCGATTACTGAAACACCTGTCGCAGGTGAGGCGCCAGCAGAAGGAAGCAGTATATGGCGTATCTTATTGCCCATTCTCTGCTTGGGTATCATATTGGCAGCCGGCGCCGCATTTTATTTTCTGTACTGGCGATATCGGGAAAGCAGTGTAGTTGGACCCGCTCCAGTGGAAACTGCAGCACCCATGCAACCTGCAGAGAGAGTTACCTATGAACCGACTGGCGAAGAACCCCCCATGGTGCAGTTTATGGCATCTTATAAACTCGGTGATGACTTGTTTGACGACTCGTTTAGCATTGATTCGCCCTCTGGTGAATTCCTCGGAGAGTGTGGAGTAGGTCTGTCCGAGACAGTTGGCGTAGGAGATCCTAAAAAGGTATCCGCGTTTGAGGTCTGGTTGTTTGATAAAAACGACATTCAGACAGTCACCAAAGTACTGATGAGCGCACACGCTTTTCTGGATGATACCACCCGTGGACGTTTGGCAGCTAAAGGTGAACCAATCTTGGCTGAACCAGGCACGGAGTCGGTCTTAGAGACGCAAACACTGCGATTGGTTGCACGAGTAGTGGATATGGGTTATGGTGAAGGAGCGCTCCCCGACCATAGCTTTTTCGATCGGTTGATTTTGGAACTAGCCGTTTGGCCAAAATCCTGAGAAACCGCTGCGGCGGACGATCAAAATCGTCCGCTGCTTTTTGTTTATATTAAGAAGTAGAATACCGAAAAACGGATGTGTGTGGGTGTAAGCCCTACACATCCGTTTTTATGATAATACTTGATTGTGTCTACTTCACTCAATCTTTAAAATTTTCAGATGGATCTCACCAGCAGGAGTCTTGGCGATTACCTTGTCATTAATCCGGTGTCCCAGTAATGCACTGCCGATGGGGGACTCATAAGATATGCGACCATTACGTGAATCCGCCTCTTTTACACCAACTAAGTGATACACTTCAGGAGGATAGTCTTCCTCTTGGACTGTTATCTTAGTGCCAATCTCTACAGTTTCTCGTTGAAGGTCACTTTCTTCAACAATCTCCGCGTGTTTAAGCAAGTATTCTAGTTCCTGTATTCGGCCTTCCAGAAAAGCTTGGTCTTCCTTGGCTTTATGGTAATCAGCATTTTCCGATAGATCTCCCATTTGAATAGCTGACCTCAGACGCTGTGCTAAATCTTCGCGAGCGGGTCCTATCAATTGCTCAAGCTCGACTCTCATCCGTGCTGCGCCTTCGGCGGTCAAATAGTGTTGATCAGTCATAATTGTCTCCAACAAAGTTACGATATGATAGGTGTATATTCTTTACCGGTAATTTCATATAGAAGGTGGATTATCCCATGGAATATATTTCCTGCTAACTCCTCAATAGATGCAAACTACTGAGCCGTAAATTAAATCATAAAAACAAGTTCCATATGGCTAATTGCTTTCTCTTGCGAGATTAATTAGGGTTTTATCGAGGGGTCAAACAGCTTTCTGTGTTCATCCACGGCGAAACGATCTGTCATCCCCGCGATATAGTCACATATTGTGCGTTCTAGCCCATAATCTTCGATCAAGCCTTGAACATGATGTGGCAGCATGGATGGTTCAGCTTGATAAGTGCTGAACAAATCAGTAAGGATACGTTCAGCTTTGACAGCCATCCGTACAACGCGATAATGCCTGTATAAGTTGGCGTACAGGAAATCTTTAATCTCACGGTTGCGGCGGTGCATATCCTCACTGAAGCCAATCACATTGTATGGCAAGCCCTGTAATTCTTCCGCCGATTTCACATTACTTTCCAATAAACGTTGGTTGGTTGTTTTGATCAAATCACTAACTTCCAAGCCAATCAGTCGGCGGATGAGACGGTGGCGCGTGAGTTCATCCAATGCCGAGCCATGCCAACCGACACTTTCGGACATGATTTCCCAAAGAGTTATGCCATCCAGCATTGAGGTTGAGATCATTCCAGAGCGCAAGCCATCATCCAAATCATGGGCAGTATAAGCAAGTTCATCGGCGGCGTTAGCGATTTGAGCCTCTAAATGTCCTCGCAACTCCGGATTATAGTCTGAAGCATCAGCAACGTCGTATTCAGACTCGTGTTTAACGATGCCCTCAAGTACCTCCCAGGTGAGGTTAAGGCCAGGAAACTCAGGATATCTTCGTTCCAATTTAGTAACGATACGCAGGGATTGCTTATTATGATCGAACCCGCCGTGATCTTTCAATAAGCGGGAAAGAGCTGTCTCTCCGGAATGACCGAATGGGGAATGACCAAGGTCGTGAGCTAGACAAATAGCCTCAATGAGATCCTCGTTAGCACCTAATGCGCGTGCAATTGTGCGCCCAATTTGCGTGACTTCAAGAGTGTGCGTCAGACGAGTGCGGTAGTAGTCTCCCTCATAGTTAATAAAAACCTGGGTCTTGTACTCCAGGCGTCGAAAAGCAGTGGTGTGGAGAATGCGATCTCGATCCCGCTGGAAGGCAGTGCGATACTCTGGTTCGTCATCCGGGTATGCGCGCCCTTTGGAATCTTTACTCCGTATCCCGTACGGTGCCAGTGTTTTCTGTTCAATAGTTTCCAGCTCAGTGCGATTTAACAACATTTTAGACGGACCACATTCTAAGTGGCTGATAAGTAATATTAAAAAAGTTGATCAAGTCAATTGATTATTGGCCTAAAGGCCGAGGGCTTCTATAGGCTTTTTCTCAGTGTGGTTTAGTCTAATCTATGAAGGACAGGATGTCAACCATGTAATGTAGTACCTGGATTTTCGCCAGAAAGTGCCGCGTGTACATGACCCGGCGTCACTCCCGAGAAAATCAAAACATCAAGACCGGCTGTTTTTTTTACTAGAGCCATACTTTGTTCTACTTTGCTAGCCATACCACCAGTCACGTCGGTCCCAGCTGACTTTCCTAAACTAATGGTCGCTTTAGTAAAATTATCTGGTGTGATCTCAGCAAGGTGCTTCGTCCGTTTTGGATAATCGGCCCATACACCTTCTTCTAACCCCGCTAACAAGATACGTTGAGGGTTTAGTTTACCTGCCAAATGCTCAAAAAGATCTTCCGTGGAGAGTATGGTTCCACCTCGGACAGTATCGAAAACCACATCACCGTGAATTACAGGCAGCAAACCCATCTTAAGCGCTGCACGTAAAGGGTTCAAATCCCACACGAAAACCTGCCCATCCTGGGCAGTAACCACAGATGATGGATGGATAGCAATGGCGGGAAGCCCAGCCTCTTGCAGGGCGATCGTCACCATTTGGTTCAGAGTAGCCGCTTCTTGCCATACTTCTGCGAAGCCTCTCCATTCGTCTTGTGTTTTTACAGATTGACGAGTGTTATATTTCGCTGCTGGTACGTGCCCAAACGAGCCAGCACCATTTCCTATCACTAGACTTAATTCAGGAAATTCATGAACAGCCTGATGCGATTCGTAAGATGCTCAATGCGAGTGTTAAAAGGTCAAATATTAGTCTGCAAGGACTCGGATTAACCAAAAAAGAAATTGATAAGTTCAAAAAGATTTTTATTGTTGCCTGCGGAACAGCTTATCACGCTGGTCTGGTCGGGAA
>DAOVXM010000272.1 GCA_030636125.1 Chloroflexota bacterium
CGGAAGACACCCTGGGCAATACCGGGAGCAAGGATCTCCTGCCCGACAAGCTGGAACATGGGTAAGTAAGCCTGGTACATATATTCCTTAAATTCGACATCAGGACCATAGAGATTATTGACCATGACACGCGCTTGGGGGAGATGTTCAGGTATGAAGGCGAAACCCGCCTCAAAGAAACGTTCCAAACGGGCGCCCGGGTCATCTACTCCCATTACCTTATCTTGTATATATTTGAGATGTAGCTCAGCCGTCTGATCTATCAAGGCCAGCATGAGGGCTCGTTTGCTAGGGAAGTAGTTATAGATGGTGCCTTTCGCAAAACCTGCCGATTGGGAGATGCGGTTGATATTCGCCCCTGCATAACCCTCACGGGCAAACTCCTGTGCGGCTGCATCCAATAATAATGCCCGGGTTTTACTCAGGACTTGCTCGCGTTCAGCCTTTTTTAAGCGTGCCATAGATATTCTCCTTTTAATATGGGTGACTGCCCACCCACATTATTGCATAGATTAAATTATTTGTCAAGGATTAATTGGGTAGCGATCCCCCTCTTAAGGGTCGCTCAAGCGAGTGCACATATGCTGCAAGGTGATCGTATTTTTATAGCACTATGAATTCCCCCGGATGTTATTTAGATTATCCGTTATCTCTCGAGGCTGAAGAGCCGCCGAGTGAATTCGTTGGCAAACTTAGCCTCAGGGTCATGCTTCTCTACCAGTTGCAGGAACCTGTCAAAGTGATCCTGGTGAAGCCTTTCCAGATCGTCCCTGCCTATGCCTTTACACCACTTCCCCAGGTGAGGTCGAGCTTCAATCTCTCTCATCAGCTCTGTGGCAGCTGCATAGTATTCATCAAAACCAATCGAATCGCTGCAGATAAAATCGATCCATGTTGAGCGGCGCTCTCGCCCAGCCCCAATCAGGGTGCGTTCATGACCAGATGGTGTGAATCGAATCTCAAAAAGCACATAGGGCAGCCCTGTGGGGTACAACTCCTCATAAAGCCTGATGAAGCGCTTGCACAACTCAAAAGTATCTTCGTAAGGCACCGCGAACTCCATCTCCTGGTGCAGGGGGTAGATGGTGCGGTTATGCGCCTGATTGCTTTCCAGCACGAGGTTCGTGCCGCGTTTCAGGCCGTGTGCGCGGGAGGACAATAGGGGCAAGAGTTTCGTGTATGCTATCAGGTTTCCGAACCAGGCAGCAATCAGGGCTTCGATAGAAGTGCTGAAAAACTCCAGAATAGGTCCCAGAAACGATTGCCTCTCGTCGGTGCGGTTCCAGGTATTGATCTGGCATCTGTCTGTAAAGGGAAAGAGGAACAGGCCGAAGTGGTCGTTCTCTTGCAGAAGCCGGTCAAGGTTGTCCTCAACATAAGACAGTTCCGACATCTGGAACTTCTGCTCGATGTTGAAGCGGTCAACACCCTGGACTACCACTTCCGAGATGATGCCTACTGCTCCAACCCCACCGACGGCGGCTCTGAAGAGTTCATCCGAGGGTTGGCATTCGTGGATCTCTCCTCGCCCATCGATCAGTTTAAGGCTGACGATCGACTCGCTGACAAAGCCCCAATCCCTGCCCGTCCCGTGTACATCCGTGGATAGAATACCCGCAATGCTCTGGGCGTCGTGGGAGGGTAATGCAGAAAAGGCGAGCCCCTCGTCCAACAAAGCCTTCACGACGTCCCGCACACGCGTACCGCCCTTGACAGCCATTTGCTTCTTCTCCTGGTCCTTCCAAATAACCCCGCTGTACCTATCCAAAGATATCAGTGTGTCGTCCGCCACCACACCATCATTGAACGAGTGCCCTGCGCCGAAGACCCTCAAGCTCCGCGAATTCATAACCAGTTCAACAATCTGCTGCTCGGTGGTAGGCTGAATGAAGTTCTTTGGTCTATAGTTAATTCGCCTGGACCAATTCCTGAAGATGCCCCCGCGGACCCTGCCCTCGAGCCAGATATAAAAACCGAAGGTAAGCACGTAGACTATGATGTTGAAGGTCGTATAAAGCGCGACCTTCAAGTAACCCAGTAATTTCATCCTCATTCCCTGTGCATGTATAAGAGATAACCTGAACGAAGTAACTTTTCGAACTGGAAATCATATCCAAAAAATATATTTCGATATATAATACCTGAAATATGTGATTAATGCAAATACCATTTAATAGGATCTCTGGGAACGTCCAAGGAAAGAAGTAAGGTTGGGGGGCTGCTAAGCTTTCTTCAAATCCCCGAAGGACACCAGCTCGTTCTTGTCTTCGTCCCACAGACTTAAAAACATGCATCTCACGCTGCTGAGCAGGGTGAGCGTCTTGACCCCCTGGAACATCGGATTGTCGCGATGGCATTTCTCCAGGAAGTAGTTGGGAATGCGAGGGGATACATGATGGATATGGTGGAAGCCGATATTACCCGAGAACCACTGCAATAGCCTGGGCAGCTTGTAATAGGAACTGCCTTTTAAGGCTGCGGATAAATAATCCCAGCGCTCATGCCGCTCCCAATAGACCCCTTGGAACTGGTGCTGAACGTAAAAAAGCCAGATACCGGCTGTGGTACCCAGGATCATGACAGGCAGCAACACCAGAAAAAAGGCTTTTAAGCCTATGGTGACGCTCATCAATAAAACGATAACCAGCAAGGCCAGGTTGGTCCAGTAAACGCTATAGCGTTCGCGCTTACCGGAAGTGCGCGTGGAGAAGCGGTTGTTGATAATGAAAAGCCCCAATGGTCCGACCGTGAACAAGGCCAGCGGGTGGCGCGTCACGCGGTAGACGAGCCGGTCCCAACCAGACTTCTGCTGATATTCTTTCACTGTCAGGGTCATGATGTCGCCAACGCCGCGCCGGTCCAGGTCGCCAACGGAAGCGTGGTGCACGGCATGATCATGGCGCCAGCGGTAATAGGGGGTTAAGGTGAGGATGCCGGTGATAAAACCCAAGGTGTCATTGGCGCGCTTCGACTTGAAGAAGGAGCCGTGCCCGCAATCGTGGAAGATGATAAAGGTACGCGCGAAAAAACCGGCTGTGGGGATGGCCAGCAGCAGTGTCAGCCAGTAGGAAACATCCAGACTCAACACCATCAAAATCCATAACAGAAAAAAAGGCACCAACGTATTGATCACCTGCCACCAACTGCGCCATGTATGCGGAGTTTGATATTCAACGACAGCTTTTTGCCAGGATTGCGCCTGCGGTGCGCTATTTGGGTTAGTAATGCTTTGTGCCATCTTATCTCTCTTTCATCAATCTTTACTAAGTACAATCACATTAATTTTGAAGGATCAGAACAGCCTTGCGAAGGTTCAGGGCCGCTTCTCGGTTAGAAAACTTACGACCCATGGCACATTTGGCGGATTTCAACTTATTCCCCAACCTTCGCAAGGTCACTTAGTGGGCATTCAAAAACGGTTCTTTGTCAACAGGCCATGCGCGTAATGGAGGTGGGCGACTAAAAGCCTGGAATCATCTTATTCAAACAGCACGAATATGTTTTTCGCAAAGTCAATGCCTCAGAAATTCCCCTCTACAAGCTCCACCGAGAACGGGCTAATCACGGCTGTATTATATCAGGTAGGTGAGGGTGGAGGGGTAGCCGCCCCTTGATCGAAACTCTGGGGGTATTTGCTGAGAAGTGTGAAACCAGCGCTTCTCAGGTAGCGCTGAATTGGCTTATTCATTTCCAGGGCGAGACGGTCCTAGCCATCCCGGGGGCCTCCAAAGTGGGTCATGCCGAGCAAAGCGCAGCGGCGATGAAGTTCAGGCTTTCTGATGAGGATATAACCAGGCTGGACGAGATCACACGCCCGACGCGTTCTTAATCCCATTTTCTTGGCAGATATACCGCCAATCACTCAAATGGGTTCAACAGCTCGATTCCTTTATACACCTGGCCTGGATTCAAGTCTTCTGACCAGATCACACGGCACCCCAACTTCGCAGCGCTTTGGATGATCATCGCATCCCAGAATGAGACCTGATAGCGCCCTTGGAGTTCTATTGCGCTTAATATATCTCCTGGTACCGGAGAGTGGACGCGCCAATAAGATAGGTCAGTGATAATTCTTGTGGCCGTTCGAATATCGAGGGGTTTCGATACCTTTTGAGTGACGGTCACATAAAACTCTTGCATCACCTGAACACTTAAGCAGCCTGTTTTAGATTCCCAGAATCCCTGCACCAATTGTTTAGCCTTGGTATATTTCTCTCCGGCTGATAAATCATGAGCGTAGACCAGGATATTCGTATCGACAAACTGGTATCCAGGGTCACCTGGCATGAAGATCCTCGCGAGTCCAGCTACGAGATCCTTTACTACCAAGATCAAGACCTTGCTCTAACAGGGCCAAATGCCTGAGACGAGAATCCTGATACCCCTCTTCCTCCGCCACAATTTCTTCCAATACATGGGCCATTAAACCCGACACTGATGTCCCTTTCTTGACGGCCAGGAGCTTAATTTTTTGTAATACATCTTTGGGTATTGACAAGGTAATATTCTGTTTATCCATAAATACCTCCACGTAATTAAGTGTAGCACTTAATTACGTGCAAGTCAACTTGAGCTGGCTTTTTTCCACCATGGCTTTCCCGAGGCCCCGAATAGGTTGGATACGGGCTGATACCTAGGGTTGCACTGATCGCAATCAACAGTTGTTAGCCGACTGCAGGTCAATCGTATACCTACCCACAGGATCAGTGCTTTCATCAGCATCCAGCCGGGTGACGATCAAACCCAGGCGGTTATATTCACCCGTGTCAACCTGCGGCAGGTAGTAGCAGAACGCGCTATGGAACTC
>DAOVXM010000158.1 GCA_030636125.1 Chloroflexota bacterium
CGCGCGCTTGTGGTGGCCCTTTCCGGTTATGCGGTCATGGTTATCGTCATCTTGGGGGTCCAACTTGTTCCTGTGGTGAGATCTATATTGGGACAGGTGGTCATTCAGGTGGAATTTCCCGAAGTTAACACTTCTTTGGGGCATATTACCCCTGCCGGTATGGGGCGTCAAATTCATATTTTTCGCCATACTGGCATTGTGCTGGCATTCGCGTCGTTCTTGGCTTATTTGATTTATAAAAAAGAGGGGCTGTACACACCTGGATCAGTACACCGGATTCTAGATGGGACTGTGAGGCGGGTGTTATCCTCAAGTGTGAGTATCCTTTCTATGGTGACTATGGCAGTGATCATGGAATACGCTGGTATGACCGACACCTTGGCGCTTGGACTAGCCGAAGGATTGGGAATTGTATACCCACTGGTAGCACCATGGATTGGTGCGCTGGGCGCTTTCATGACAGGGAGTAATACTAACTCCAATGTCGTGTTCAGTGGGTTGCAATTACGCACTGCCGAACTTCTGGGCTATGACGTAGTTATCATTTTGGCGGCGCAAACGGCAGGTGCGGCGCTTGCTTCAGTGATGGCACCTACCAAGGTGGTCGTTGGAGCCAGCACAGCGGGTATGGCAGGGCGTGAGGGAGATGTGATGCGTAAAGTGGCCGTCTATGTAGTCCTGCTGGTGTTGCTGGTGAGCCTGTTGGCTGTGATTGGTGTGCGACTGAATTAAAGGACGTCAAGTTGGAAAATGGAAACACTATGAGAAATATTTTTGGATGGTTGCGTTTACATAAGTATGAGAGTTATCTCCTGGCCTTTTTCTTGATGGTTTTACCACCTGTTCCGATGTATTTCGCGGCTCAACAAGGTGCGATCGGGTGGATTTGGGGTTTAATTGGTTTGGTTGTATTAGGAAACTTTCTTGTATTGTTGATAAACTGAGGAAGTATTTTATGGATCTTCGCACTGAGTTTATTCAAAAGTTTGGGAGAGAGCCCGAAATTGTGGCGCGCGCCCCTGGAAGGGTGAGCCTGCTCGGAGCACACGTGGATTATAACGATGGTCCGGTTCTGCCGGTGGCTTTAGATAAAGCTGTGAGCATAGCGGCAGCTCCCAGTGAGGATGATGTGGTTAACTTGTATGCGCTTGACCTTGGTGAACAGGTCACGTTTCGCTTAAGTGCACTGGAAGATAAGATAAGCTTGGATGGCTCTCCATTACCGAACTGGGCGCATTATCCTGCTGGAATAGCCTGGGCGATACTTGATGCCGGTTTTGAAGTGTGTGGTTTGCAAGCGGTTTATACTTCCGACATTCCTATCGGAGCAGGTTTGAGCTCGTCAGCTGCTGTGGAAGTTGGTTTTGCGGTGCTTTGGCAATCTTTGGGGGGGTGGTTACTTGAGCGGATGAAGTTAGCCCAACTGTGCCAGCGCGCTGAGAATATATATGTTGGTGTAGAATGCGGGTTGATGGACCAGTTTGCCAGCGCTTGCGGTGTTGAAGGTCACGCCTTGTATTTTGATACACAGAACCTGTATTGGGAAGCACTCTCCTTACTTCCCGGCAAAGTCATTATCGTGGCTGATTCGGGTGTACGTCGAGACCTGACAAGTTCTGCTTACAATGAGCGCCGAGCATCCTGTGATCAGGCCGTAGAACTTTTGCGTAATTACCTGCCCAACATCCGCTCTCTACGCGATGTCTCACCAACCGAGATGGCCGCCTTAGGGTATTACCTGCCTCTTATCGTTAAACGTCGTGCCGAACATGTGGTTAGAGAAATTGCTCGTGTCCAATCTGCGGTAAGCGCGTTAAAAAGGGCTGACGATAGCGCCTTGGGAGCCTTGATGTTTTCTGGTCATGCCAGTTTGCGCGACCTATATGAGGTCAGCACACCAGAGCTGGACGCTCTTGTAGATATCGCCAGAGAACTACCAGGCTGCGTGGGAGCTCGTTTGACCGGTGCAGGTTTTGGTGGATGTACGGTTAACCTGGTTGAGCAGACAATGACGGGAGAGTTCACCGCTGGTTTACAGAGCATTTATTTGGAACAGACTGGTCGGGAGACAGCAGTGTATCTGTGTCAGGCTAGTGATGGGGCGCAAACAGAAAAATTCTGAAATGTTTGGCTTTAGGGCTTTACCTTCCAAACTGACAGGCTTCCCTCCAGGCTGCCGGTTGCCAGCAAATTTCCATCCGGACTAAAAGCAAGGCTGGTCACCGCTTTACTGTGTCCAATCAATGTGCCCAGCAGTTCTCCTGTGGATATCTCCCATAAGTTGACAGTACCATCATTACTCGCGGAAGCGAGTATTTGTCCATTAGGACTAAACTCTACCTGCCAAACCAGATTTTGAAGTTGACTAGGGTGTTCTAGCTTTATGGTTGGAGTTTGCAATGAGCCATTGTCGCTAATTTCCCAGAGGGTAACCACGTTCAGGATGTCTCCTGCAGCTAGCTTGTGTCCATCAGGACTGATATCGATCGAGTTAAATGAGTCTTCTCCATGAATAGTACTCACAAACCTGTTGCTGGCAACATCTCGCAATCGGATCACCTGGCCGTTAACGATAGCCAAACTGGTACCATCGGGTGTGAAAGCAATTGCGGGAATTGCGTAAGTGCCACCGATCATCTGCCCTACATTATTTCCGGTATCTACCTCCCATAATCGAGCGATAGCATCATTACCCCCTGAAGCCAGCAAGTGACCTTTCGGGCTGAAGGTAACACTATTGACCCCTTTCCTGTGGGCCTCAACGCTATATAGGTTCTCTCCTGTAACGACATCCCAGAGCTTCACTTGTCCATCTCGACCTCCTGTTACCATCAAATGACCATCCGGGCTAAAGGCTATACTCGGCGTCCACACTCCGAGGTGGAGGGTTTTTCTCTCTTCGAATGTATTACCGTCGAAAAAGTGGACGCTTTCGCCGGCAGCAACCGCCAGATTTTTGCCATCCGGCGACCACGCTATAGCATGTACCAGATCCCATGGAGAGAAGTGGAATTGATGAGCTTGAGTTAATTGTCCAGCGTTCGACGGGCTAATTGGCTGTTTTTGATTCAGGTTGTCCGAATCAGTAGGAGTTAGACTTGGTAGTAAATCTGTGTTTATGGTTAGTTTCGTTGTGGATGTAGGTGTTGGATGTTTTGTTGGAGTAAGGGTAAGATGAATTGGCGGAAGCGATTTTGTTGAAGTTAGTTGAGGGTAAGCCGATGGGCTGTTGGTGGCAGAAACTGGCGAAGATGATGGTGAAGTACAAGCAACCAGAAGAGGAAATATCAGAGCAATTAGAGCGCGATGATAACGCACAGCTTCTATGGCCTTACCCCCCACAAGCGAACATTTCCATCATATGATCCTGAAGCAAGAAATTGTCCGTCAGGTGAGAAAGCAAGGCTGCCAACAGCGTGAGTGTGGCCTTCCAATGTACGTAGGAGTTGTCCGGCAGTCGTATCCCACAAGCGTACATCGTGATCAAAGTAACCATCTCCGGATGCCAGGACAGTCCCATCTGGGCTGTAGGCTAAACTTTCAATCACGCTGTCAGTTTCGATGATCTGCAGAAGTTCACCATTGGCTGCTCCCCATATCCGTATCTCACCATCGTAGTGACCGGTTGCCAGGTTCTGTCCATCTGGTGAGAAGACGATGGCGTTGACCGCACCAGTGAAAGATGTGTGTTTTGTATATAACAATATATCGCTATCCACCCTCCACATTTGTATGGCATATCGGTCTGGTGTGGTAGCCAATCTTTGCCCATCAGGCGAAAATGCGATATCCAATACTGTTCCGGTTGTTAAAGTTCGTGTGATTTCCCAGGAGGCCGTATCCCAGAACTTAACGCTGCCATCGTACAAAGGTTCCAAACTAGTGAATGCCGCAGCGAACCAAACGCTATCAGGTGAGAATGCTACTTCGCTTACCCCGCGTTCGTCTTTGAAGTGGGGTTTGACCGGGCTCCAGTCTGGAGTTTCCCAAAAATCTACTGAGCCAGTGATTCCTGTTGATTCAGAGCCCAGGTTGTTACCAGACGCAAGCAAACCGCCAGAAGGTATAAAAGCGATGCTCTTTAAACCATTCGCTGTTTCTATTATTTCTTCTTGACTGCGTGTCTGGATGTCCACCAGGGATATAAAGTTAGAGTTAGCGACAGCTAGGATTTGACCATCTGTTGCCCAGGCCATGTCGCTGATGGATTCCTCATCCCATTCTGCTACCTCTGATACCAGGGCTGCATTCCATGAAGAGATAGGCTGAATGTCACCAGGGAGTGGTGTGCCTTCCAAAATTGGTTGGGTAGGTGTGGGTGTTGATGTGGGGGCTGAGGTAGGTGTTGATGTTGATGTAGGAAAGGGGGTTGCAGTTAATGTAGCGCTAGGAACAAGCGTTATTTGGGGTCTGAGTGTGGTTACTGGTGTAGGGGATTCCGTTGTACTTGGAGGCGAACCAGAGCACGCAGCTAGACCTATTATTAGTATGCCGATAATAAGGTTGAGACAAGTCTTATTCATCATTTCGCAGGACAATTTGTTACCCCTGGAGTTTCGCTACGGTCACGCCCTCACCACCTTCTTTATCACCACCAGCTTCAAATGACCGCACATGGGGGTGACCTTGCAAAGCCTGGCGGACAACGGTGCGCAATTTACCCGTGCCTTTTCCGTGGATAATGCGGACGAACGGCAATCCGGCTAAGTAGGCTGAGTCAAGATACCTTTCGAGGCTATCTAATGCCTCATCTGCGCGCTGACCACGTAGATCAAGCTCAATGCCAGGTGATGGCGAATGACCGCTGGTAGTTCCTTCGACGTTATTCCTTTGTTGTCTATGAATAGAGATTGATGTCTTTGATGAGTCGTAAGATGCATCTTGCTCGTTGTAAGCCAAAGGTAATAGCTCTGATATTCGCGTTCTTACTCGCAAAACGCCAACTTGAACCTCAGCCTCTTCTTCTCCCAAAGCAGTAACAATACCTTGTGTATTGAGTGAATGTAAGCGAACTTTATCCCCTAGTCTCACTGCACGGTGAAGAGGAATATCGCTAATTTGGGGAGTTTGACGCTCGACAGGTTTTTTGACGGATTCCTCAATTGTCTCGATTTCTTCTTCGATAGCTTGCAGCACATCTAATGGTTGGCGGGCGCGGGCCAAGGAGCGGCGCACGAAGCGTAATTCGTCTTGCAGCTCTCGGACTTCATCTTCGGCTTCAGCGTGGGCTGTCTCTAGCACCTCCCGACGTTCATCCTCGATTTTTTCCAGGCGTTCGGCCAATTCTATACGCAGGGCTTCTGCATCCTGCTGGGTTTTTTCGGTAGCAGCGCGGGCCTGGCGTGAGAGATCTCGCTGTCTGTGGATTTCGTCTAATAGGTCTTCTGCACGCAGATCGTCTGGATTGAGTTCTGATTTTGCTGTTTCGATAATATTTTCCGGCATTCCCAAACGCTTAGCAATCGACAATGCATTAGACCGTCCTGGTAACCCGATAGTCAAGTGGTAGGTCGGTCGCAAGGTTTCCAGATCGAATTCTGCGCTGGCATTCACCACACCGGCAGTCGTATGGGCGAAGGCTTTTAATTCCGGATGGTGGGTGGTGACGAGTGTTGTAATGCCTCGCTCTAAAAGATGAGAAAGCAAAGCGCGCGCCAATGCGGCTCCTTCCTGCGGATCGGTTCCCGCCCCGAGTTCATCCAAAATGGCCAGCGTTCGGTGATCGGCTTTTTCCAAGATGCGGATTATATTGGTGATATGTCCAGAAAAGGTGGAAAGAGATTGTTCAATAGATTGCTCGTCACCGATATCGGCGTAAATATTATGGAAGACACTTATCTCTGAACCAGAGTGAACTGGTATATGCAATCCGGCCTGAGCCATTATAGCGAGCAAACCAACCGTTTTTAGCGTGACGGTTTTCCCCCCTGTGTTAGGGCCGGTAATGACCAGCGCGTAAGTTTGAGAGTCAAGATCCACGTCGATTGGCACCACTGTGGCTGGGTCAAGTAATGGATGGCGAGCTTCGTATAATCGGATCACACTCCCGGGATGGCTATCACCGGATTTTTCTGGGATAGCATAAAATATTGGTTCAGTGGCGTCCAAATCATTGGCAAATTTACTACGTGCAAAGGCCAGATCTAAAACCGCGATAGTTTCCAATGTGTGTAGGATGGTCTTTGCATATATGCCAACCTCTTGAGAGAGTTCAGCCAGGATACGGCGCTCTTCATCACGCTCGGCTAGTTGTAATTCCCGGTATTGGTTATTTTGATCGACGACGGAAAGTGGTTCAATAAACAAGGTAGCACCGGAAGAAGATTGATCATGAACGATGGATTTGATACGGCCTTTGAACTCAGCACGTAAAGGCAGGACATAGCGACCATCTCGTTGTGTGATGAGCGTCTCTTGAAGCATACGGGCGTTTTTTTGATCACTGA
>DAOVXM010000287.1 GCA_030636125.1 Chloroflexota bacterium
ATGAATTATCTATTGATGGAATTTGAAGTGGTAATATATCATTACGATTAGCTAAAAAGATAGTAGTTATCAAGGAGAATGAGCATGCAACGTGTAATAGGCAGTACAAGATATCTTGTTGTTCTACCCGTTATCGGGCTGGCCATCGCGGCCTCCGTATTTTTTGTCTTCGGGGGTATTGGTTTGATCAAGTTGCTTATAGAACTTACCATCGCCGCGATCGGCTCTCGCACTGGCGCAGCCCACCGAACCACCGAGGTGGAAAGAGGGTTTATTATTTTTGAAGTGGTGGAATATGTGCACTTATTCTTGGTAGGTACAGTGCTCTATATCACTGCCATTGGCCTCTACCAGCTCTTCGTCCAGGAGATCCAATTTCCAGATTGGCTGAAGATAGACAGCACCGAGGAGCTGGAAACCAGCCTGATCGGTGTGACAGTCGTGGTGCTGGCAGTTAACTTTATGGGTGCGGTGTTCGTTGGGGGGGAGACCGAAGACCTGCTACAGTACGGGGCTGGGATTGCCCTGCCTATAGCAGCTTTGGGGTTGTTCATCGGCTTGCGAGCCTGGGCAACCAAGCTGAGCAATGAAGTTACTGCTGCAGAGAATGGAATCAACCCGGCATCCACAGAAATACAAGCCTCTCTAAAATCGGTAGAGGAATAGTTCGAAACAACACAGCCAGTAGATAAAAAAGGAAACATACGGAGACTTTGCTCCTACAACTCCACCTACCAAGCTAATCACGATTCTTTACGGGTTGAACGGTGTCATTTTATTGCTGATGCTCCTTGACGCCGTTCGCAGGATACGCAAGTGGGATGTCGGCAATCGCACTGAAGTAGCAGACCATGCGCAGTGATAAGAAATCGCCTCCTAATTGGGTTATTGGGCAATCAATAAATATCCCAGAGCAATCTCGTCTCGAATTCTACATTTCTCAGCCTTAAAAATCCATTAAAGTGAGTATAATTGTGTAAATTGAAATCCATTAACATAAATGTTTGGCTGCTAGATAACTGTTTATATCTAAACATTCATCAGACCCATCAAATTAATCATTCGGGAACAAAATGATTGGCAGTTAGCCCGGAACAAGGAGATAATTCATGGATAAGCAAGATCCCACCAAAGGTGAACAAAAAGACGAGCAAGTCGCTGGCAAATTACTAAGCCTGGATGAACGAGGCGCTTGTGAACAACTGGCCGGTGGAGAAGCCCCCCATAACCAGCGGGCTTTAGCTTTGTTAGCCATTGATGAGGGCGCTACTCAGGCTGAAGCCGGTCAGCGAGCCGGTCTTACAAGTGGCCAGGTGAAATACTGGCTGGGCAAATTCCGCAATGAAGGTTTGACGATTTTTCCAGAAGACTTAGGCGCTCAGGCAGAACCAAAGGGAGAAACTGGCAGATCGGAAAAAGAGCTTGTAGAGGAACCCAAACAAAAGACTAAGAAGTCGAAGAAGTCAAAGAAAACAAAGAAAGCCCAAGCTGCCAAGAAGGGTGATAAACCCAAAAAGAAAAAGAAGAAGAAGAAAAAAAAGGCTAAAAAAGCCAAGCAATCAAAAAAGCCAAAGAAGGCAAAAAGTAACAAGGGAAAATCTAACAAGAAATCTAAAAAGAAGTAAGAAAGCTGAGCGTTAATCGTTTTGGAAACCATCCAGCATATCAAATTGCCAATCGAGCATGATATTGGAGAATTTGACGCAGTTCTAGCCCAGGACTATACCTATAAGGTGGGTGAGACATCCACCAGGCAATGGTCCTTCTACGACACCTTTGATTGGCGCCTGTTTAATAAATCACTGTCACTACAAAAGTCTGGACAGGAGTTATTTTTACGCCGTATACCGGATGGTGAATTTATAGAGGGCGTTTTTAGCAACTCCTCACCCAAGTTCATCTGGGATTTCCTTGAAGGCGCTTTGAAAGATAAAATATCTCCAATCATCGAAGCGCGCGCCCTGCTGAAGCTCGCCGAAGTTTTTTCGCGATCTAAAACCTACCATATCTTGAATAAGGACACCAAAACAGTTGCGCGATTAACCTACACGCAGGTGGATTTTTCCCCCAACAACGGTCCACCTCCTCTGGCTACCTACCTGAGTCTCAAACCTGTGCGCGGCTATCCAAAATACGCCCGGCAGCTCACCAAGCATTTATCTAAGTTTGGAGTTGCTACCTCGAAATGGGAAGACATCTACTCCATCGCGCTAGAAGCAGCCGGCAAGGAACCTGGGAGTTATTCCTCGAAGCTTGACATTCAGCTCGACCCGGAGATGCACTCTGCCGATGCAGCAAAAGTTATCCTACGTCACCTGTTAAGCGTGATGAGAGCCAATGAAACCGGTATCCGGGCGGATATCGACATCGAGTTCCTTCACGATTACCGCGTGGCCATACGGAGGACACGCTCAGCATTAAGCCAGGTCAGGAATGTGTTTCCAGCGGATATCACCGCTCGATTTAAGCAGGACTTCTCCTATCTAGGCAAATTCACCAACATGCTGCGCGACCTGGACGTCTACTTGTTCTCCGAGGAGGGGTACCGGGACCTGCTTCCCCTCACAATGCGCGAAGATATCTCACCCTTGTTTGATTACTTGAGAACGCAACGCGATCAGGCTTTGAAAGATGTCCTCCAGGTACTAGATTCGGGAAAATACGCACGTATTCTTCTGGAATGGGAAGCATTCCTGAATGAACCAGTCTCTGATACCTCATCCGCGGCTAATGCCGCAGTATCGATTGTAGACCTCGCACGCCAGCGCATACACAAGCGCTATCGCAGGGTAATCAAAGATGGCAGCTATATCCTCGACCATCCCCGAGATGAGTTAATGCACGGGCTGAGGATCGAGTGCAAGAAACTGCGTTATTTAATAGAATTCTTCGCCAGCCTATTCCCCCGTAAAAAGGTTGCTTTGTTAATCAAACAACTTAAAAGATTGCAGGACAACCTTGGTGAATTTAATGACCTTTCCGTCCAGCAAGTTTACTTGTTAAATATCGCCGATGAACTTCCTGTCAACGATACCAAGTCCAGAAGAGCCTTAGTAGCTACTGGCTTCCTGATCGAGGGCTTGGCTCAACGGCAACAGGGCGTCAAAGCCGCTTTCGCTGAGACTTTCTCGGACTTTGCTTCAACCGACAACCAGGAACTCTACCGCCAGCTATTTGCACCCAAAGGGAGAAGGAAATCCTGATGACGACGCTGGCCCTTTTCAGCAATAAAGGCGGCGTCGGAAAAACGGCCACTGCCGTAAACTTAGCTTACCTGGCCGCGCGATCTGGCATGAAGACGCTCATCTGCGATCTTGATCCACAGAGCTCAACTACCTTTTATTTCCGTGTAAAACCGAAGCTTAAACGAAGGGCACGCGGCCTGACCAGATGGGGTAAATATTTAGATCGGAGCATTAAGGGTACCGATTACGAGAACCTCGATCTGCTGCCAGCTGATTTCACCCACCGCAATCTGGACATCACTTTCGACAGACTCAGACGCCGTAAACATCGCCTCAATATTGTCCTGGATCCCCTCCAGGAGCAGTACGATCTGATCTTCTTGGACTGCCCGCCTACCATCAATATCCTGGCCGAGAACATCATTAATGCCTCGGACTATCTGCTGGTGCCGCTGATACCAACACCATTATCCGTGAGAACATACCATCAGTTGCTGGCTTTCCTCAAAAGGAACGGCTATGCGCTCGATAAGGTTTATGCCTTCTTCTCAATGGTGGATATGCATAATTTATTACACCGGGATATGGCTACTTCCATGTATAAGAAATATCGAGACATATTATGGAGTCCTATCCCCTACCTATCCGATATCGAGCAGATGGGGGTACATCGTGGGCCAGTGCCAGCCTTCGCACCCAGTTCACCTGCTGCCCAGGCCTACTATGATTTATGGGCGGAGATTCAAAAAGTAATATTGGGAAAAACCGAACCAGATAACAATTAAGAAATACATACTCATAACCCTCATTGAAGACAGACGAGCAATGAACACTACGTCACTACAAAGCAGCTCACCATCCCGGCTTGCCCAGGCTGAAAAATGGGTTCCTGGTTTGCGCGCCCTGCGCAGTTACCAACGCTCTTGGCTCCCCCGCGACCTGGTGGCCGGGCTTATGCTTTGTGCCCTGCTTGTCCCTCAGGGAATGGCTTATGCTGAGCTGGCCGGTCTACCTCCGATAACCGGGCTGTATACAACGGTTATCTGCCTGGTGGCTTATACGGTATTTGACCCCTGTCTCCTTCCATGGAATTCCCTAGAACTCCAGGAAAACAGAGGTTAGCAAATCAATTGAAAAGAGTATACTTCAGCGAGGAGAATCCCTTATGAACACTCTTAAACATTTTTTTCATCTTATCCTGCGGTTTTTGGTTGTCTGGTTTGTGGACACGGTCTCACTATTGATCACGGCCTGGGTCATCTCCGGTGTCGAAATCGTACAAGCAGCAGATGTCCCACCCCTGGTTATTGCTACCGCGGCCGCTCTGCTCTTGGGAATCGTCAACTTGTTGATCAGGCCGTTGATATTATTGATCGCCATGCCATTAGGTTGGATGGTGGTCTTCCTGGTTGGTTTCTTTATTAACGCCCTGGTATTAATGATCACTTCCGCTCTGCTA
>DAOVXM010000403.1 GCA_030636125.1 Chloroflexota bacterium
AATTGAATAAGATCAGGATAGGCTTGCTGGTCAACAGGCCAAAGCCGGCCAGGATATGGGTTTCATCAGGCGCAAATTCGACATCGCGCAAGGGCTGCTCCCCGGAAAGAGCCTCCTGCATACGCTCGAATAAGGCGCTCTCGCGCTCGATCTCGGCTTTATCGCGCCCGCCTCCTTTTCGCAGTTCATCAGCCAGCCGTTCGAGTTTGCGTTCCACTGTCAGCAGGTCATTGAGCAGCAGCTCGGCATCCATGGCATTGATATCGCGCCGCGGATCAACCTCCCCCGAGATGTGCGGCACGTTGGGGTCCTCGAAACAGCGCACCACGTGCAGGAAACCATCCATTTGGGAGAGCTGGTTGAGTAATGGCCCGGAGATATCTCCGCCAGTGCTGCCGCCTAAACCAGCGATATCCGCATAGGTGACCTTGGCATGAATGACCTTTTCGGGGGTGGTTAGCGCGGCGATCTGCTCCAAGCGAGGGTCGGGCACATCAACCACGGCAGTGTGCACATCGAAGCGCCCGCCGCCCGTCACGACAGGTTGATCGCCGCGCGTGAGGACATTGAATATGGTCGTCTTGCCGGTCAGAGGTAGGCCGATGATCCCAAGCCGCATGACTCAACCTCAAGCCAACTCGGGCAGGTTGTCGATCAGATCTGGGTGTCCGGTGAAGTACTCCTCCCGGAGCAGGTCCATCATCAGGTTGTCGTAGAGCTCCCCGTTCTTGAAGATCGCCTGACGCTGGCGTACCGATTCTCTAAACCCGGCTTTTTCTGCCAGGCGCACGGCGCGCGGGTTACCGCTGTGCGTATAAAGCCTGACGACGCGCAAACCGAGCTCGATAAACAAAAATTTGAGCATCAATTCCTGAGCCTCTATAGCGATTCCTGTCCCCCAGAATTTTTTATCGACCATGATCCCGACTGTTGCCGCCCAACGTGGTCGCAAGCCTGTGTAGCCGATCGACCCGACGAATTCGCCCTTTTCCCTTGAGATGATGATGAAGCGACCTTCTTTGGGGTTATAGGAGAACTCGCGTTCCTGGAAGCGCTTCAGGTACATGCCTTCTGTATAATCCGGCGGCAGAGTCCTGCTCCAGGCCTGGGTTTCCAGGTCGTTGCGCATGGCAGCCAGCCTGGCCATGTCTTCCGGTTGTTCTTCGCGCAGGATGATATGTACACCTTCTAATGACATGGGCTATCCCTCCTGGGCGGCAGCCCACTCTGGACGGAGTATTTCGACCAGAATGTCGTCATAGTAATTCCCCTGGCGGATTCCTTTTCGTCGAGATCGTCCACTTTCCTTGAAGCCGAGGCTCTTGGCGAAAGAACTGGCTTCATGGTTCCAATCTGCCATCCAGCTGGAGACGTTGTGCGCGGCTGTGTTTTGAAACAGGTATCGCAGCAATAAATCGATAACTTCTGTTCCGAACCCCCGTCGCTGTTTTGGAACTGAAACCACCACCGAGACCCAGGGGGTATGCGGATCCCATCCCCAGGCTAACTCGGCGTGACCAACCAGTTCTTGCCGCTCAGCCTGAATGATCGCCAGGTGGGCTTCGTCCTTGCCCTCACCCCATTTCTCGATGAGCGCCTGAACTTGATTTGTGGAGAGTGGGATATCATCGGGGAAACCACGGGGAAGGTAGCGGCGACCGCTCAGGTCAGAGTGGTTGAGATAAGCACGCAAAACCTTTACATCATCGGCTTCAAATGGCCGCAAAGCGAGGTTTTCGGACTGAAAGAACATGCAGAACCTCCTCCGGCTTGACCCCCATACCAACTTTAGTTATACTTTGCAAGCAATATTTTCCACAAGATGCCGAAGTGGCGGAACAGGCAGACGCGCACGACTCAAACTCGTGTTCCTTCGGGAGTGTGGGTTCGATTCCCACCTTCGGCACTTTTGAGAAATTCGCCTGGATTATATCACGAGCCCTTCCCGATGGCGGAAGGGCTTTACTGATCGTGAAACTAGCACATTTGGGCGGGAATACCATTGAAAAGGCTAGTTTATTCTACCGGCACTTTTTGCCTTATCAGATTGATCCTGGTAGGTTTTTGAACGGTATGGACTGGCGTGATATCAAAAATTTAGATCACGTCCTTGCGTTTCTGGATAACGGCAATAATGAGGAACAAACCGAGTATGATCACGAGCTGGACCACGATGCTGGTGTACACCTCTCCTTCCAGTACACCACTGTAACGACCCTCCAGATGATCGATCGCAACCTGTTTTTCCGCATCGGTGTCGTAAGCCTGCACGCCGGATAACAGGCAGTTTTCCAGGCTGGGACCATCACAGTCGCCACGCTCAACCTGTGTGACATCAACCATGGCTTCTAGGGCCCATTTACTGCTGGTAACATAGCCTATGGCTTCACCTGCTTTACCCAGCTGATCGAGCGGCAAGATACCGCCTGAGAAAACCATCTGGATGACGACCACGATGATCACCAACATCATAGCCTGTTCTTCACGCGGGGCAATGGCCGAGATCAGCAACCCCCACATCACACCCGACATCACTGCCAGCACGAGAATCAGGTAATAAAAGCCAATGTCCGCTACACCCAGGTGTGAAAAATCGACCGCCACCAGTTTCAGAATGAGCAGCGCGGCAGCGTGATATAAGGCAAACAGCAAGCCCACCACAGTCTTGGAGGACACGTAAGGGACAATCCTGAGGTTGACCATGCGTTCACGCCGGTAAATGGCTTTTTCCTTGACGATCTCGCGCACGGAGCTCAGTGCGCCAACCAGGAAGGGTATGATAGACGCCAAGAACAGCATCACCATCGCCCGCGAGGCGTCTCCAAGAACTGGATCAAAGGTGTCACGCGGCCAGGCGATCAAGTCCATGAGGCCCAAGACCGGTGCAATCAACAAGATCAACAACAAATTAGCTCGGTCGCTGCGGATGATGTCCAGATACCGTGCGATCAGCACCGTCAATTGGCGAAAACCAGAAGGACGCTTGGGTTTAATTTTAGCTGTGGCCGAGTCAGGTCTGAGTGCCGCTCCGCCAGGTTGGGCAGCAGCGGGCTCAGGGCTGATATCGAGCACTTCCCCATACCTAACTTGCAGGCGTTCGACGATATATTCGCGATACTTGGGCGAGTCACGAAAGAGATCGGCCCACTCTTGGGGTGATCGTTCATCCTCCAGCCTTTCATAGATCTCGTCAAAGTCGGTTACATCAAAGTATTCCAGTGCCTCCTTAGGGGGACCAAAATAAGCCGGCCGCCCCCCCTTCGCCAGGAAGACCACCAGGTCGCAGAGCGTCACGTTCTTGGTGGCGTGGGTGACCAGCAGGATGGTCTGTCCGTCATCGGCAAGTTGACGCAGCAATCGCATCATGCGGTTCTCCGTGCCAGGGTCCAGGCCGGAGGTGGCTTCGTCCAGGTAGAAAAGGCCGGGGCGAGTCAGCCGTTCAACACCGATTGACACGCGCTTGCGCTGCCCACCGCTTAAGCTACCTACGCGCACATCCTTGCGCTCTTGCAGACCCAACGTTTCCAGCTCCTCCTTAACGGCCTGCTTGCGCTCGGAGGCAGTCATGTCGCCTGGCAAGCGTAGGCGCGCCGCATAGTCGAGGGCCTTTTCGGCGGTCAGTTCTTTGTGAATGATGTCGTCCTGGGGAACGTAGCCCAGGTCGGTGCGGAAGGCATCGAAGTGGCGATACAGGTCTGTCTCATTCACCAG
>DAOVXM010000482.1 GCA_030636125.1 Chloroflexota bacterium
GACCGCCAAAAATGATCCACGCCTCCGCGTAGCCATTATCCAGGCTGACATTGCCCATCGTGTTTGCCATAGAAAACGTCGCTCCGGGTGGCACCAATAAGCTGTGGAAATTCTCCGCCGCGACCTTGATGTTATTCAACCTTTCCGACGAGGAACCACGGAAGTATGAAGTGTGCCAACTAACCAACTCCGTGATCCCGAGCTGTTCCCCGGTTGCATCATCGCCAATTTCCGGCTCGATGTAGCTGACCTTCATCGGGACTGTATGTTCGCCCAGCCGGACTTTCTCGCTAATGTCCTGAATCGTCGAGTACACATCTAGGACACGACCGGTCACCGCTGGTTGGATGACCTCCAACAACTCTGTATCATCGTTGAATATAAAGCGGGCGTCACTGGGATCGAGCCCAATTTCGGGGCTCAAGGCGCTCAAGTAAGTGTGCAGAGCTTTTTCGTCCAGACCAACCTTGAACTGGCTGCCTTCCGTCGATCCGACGCGCTCAATTTTAAGCATCATCGCCAGCCGCTCTGGCTCGATTTCCCACGGACCCGGGTCGCTTTCGCCTGCATTGGGAAGATGCATCTTGAGAGGTTTGCTCAATATCTGGCGGGCGATCTCAGCCTCCTTGCTGGCGTCCATGATTTCAGGCGGGGCTTCTTCAACCACCAGGGGAAACAATCCATCCGTCATAGAGCGCAGTTGCTCCTCCAGCGGTGATAAGGTTGCGCCTACATCCACCCGGCGTCCAATTTGACCAGGTGTCGCGGTCACATCGACTCCATTAACAGTGAGTGAGGCCTCCACTGTGGGGAGTTCGACCTGTGCGGCAAGCTTCCCTACATATTGATGGGCAGTCCGTTCATCATAGATCAATAAGGGTGGCAGGCTCACTCCCGAACGCCAGGCCCTTAATTGCTGAAAAAGGCGCCCAAACGGATTGCCCCTGCGCCCAAAATCATAAGCCGCTTGTGCGCTGGCTTGAGGATCAAAAACCAAACCAATCTCTGATGGTGTAGCTACCCAGATACTCTCTCCATCTTGAAAGAGGATTTTTCCCGTTTGTGGGTAGATCACCTGTTGGCTGAGCAATACCGAGACTTCGGCGCGTGTTAATCCAGATAGGTTTACACCTGCCACGGATACGCCAGGATACACCCTTCCTGAGAAATAAAGACTGAACCCCACAAGTATGGATCCAGCCAGCATGAAGAACAGAATCACGCCCGCAGTCAGAGCTACCAGCGCTTGAATCAACAATGAAGGCGAAGTTACTACCGGCTTTCTAGCCATAGGATGAACGCTCATAAATACCTACAATCCTTAAAAAACGCATTTCCATAAAAAAGCTATGATTAATGGGTACCATATAATAAGACTACCCGATTTTACCAAAAACAAGCCCTGATTCACAACACAGGAATGGTTCTTTAAGAGCCTTTCATTATTCCCCCCCACACGAGGCTGAACTTTATAAGTTTTTTTAATCTATTACACGCTGTGTTAATCACTGGCTTGCGTGCGTACTGGGGCGGGTTTCGCCTCCGTGAGTCGGTAAAGCCAAAGGAAGCCAGCCACAGCCAACATCCCAACCAGTCCAGCAGCGAACCACAACAAGCGCGGATCAGCGTTGTCGATTATCAAACCGGCTAATATTGGTCCTACGGCAAAGGGAATACCCCATGAGAAACCGAAGACCGCCATATATCTACCACGCATGTCCTCCGGTGCCATTTCAGCTGTCAAGGCCTGTGAAACTGGCGCCACGAGCATCTCGCCAAGGGTAATAACCACCATCGCCAGCAGAAACATCGCAAAAGCAGTGACAAACCCATACATTACAAATCCGATTGCATACAGCGCCGTGCCCAGAGCCATCATCAGCATCGGCGGCTTGCCCTTTATTCGCCGCGTGATCGGGAATTGGAATACCACCACCAATAACGCATTCATGCTGAGGAGCACACCGTATCCCGCTTCAGGCACATCATGAATATCGCGCAGGTAGACACCAAGCGTAGTGTGCATGTTCATGTAGACCAGGCCCATCAGCACACAGGCGGCGATGAACATCATGAATATCTTGTCTTGGAAGACGCGTAAGTAACCTCTGAAAGTGCCGCCTAAACTTTGGCTGGGTGTCCCAGGCTGTACTTCAGGTTTTGTCTCTGGAAGATAAAAGAACACAATCCCGGCACTGATCAGGCTGATGATAGCATCTGCAATAAACAACAGTAAGTAAGAGCGAGAAGCCAACAGACCGCCAATCGCGGGACCTATGGTGAAAGCTAAATTGGCAGCCACTCGGATGATGCCATACCCTTGAGTGCGTTTTTCTTCGGGCAGCAAATCAGCCACCATAGCCTGGTAAGCGGGCCCTCCAGTGTCAGTTAAGATTCCCACCACAATAGCCAATATAAAAAAAGCTTCCAAGGAATCCACCAAGCCCATTGCAACCGCGCTCAGCGAACTGGCAATCAAGGAGAAAATCAACAAGCCTTTGCGACCAAGCCTATCTGTCAGTGCTCCTCCTATGAATGAGCCAATAAAGCTGGAGATGGAGTACGCAGCGAAAAGTACACCGACCTGGGTCATCCCGACCCCAAATTTGCTCGTGATATAAAGGGCGAAGAAAGGGAACAGCAAAGCACCGCCCAGGCGGTCGATAAAAGTAACACCAATCAGCGTCCAGAACGGGCGGGGGTATTCATGGTAGACGCCTTCTAATTGTCGCCGCCGATTTTGTATAAACATCCCGGTATTGTAACCCCGTTTATATATTTTTTTATTAGCCCTATAATTAGGTCGCAGTCACTACACCGATGCCCCCATAAATCCCTGCTCCCATGCCCAAAATTCCATACTCTCCAAGGAGCCTCACATGGAATACATCTTCCCGAACACTGAATAATCAACCAACTTAACCCCTACACAGAAGGTCAGAATCACTAGCATGACCACATCACACTCATCTACCAGAGATCA
>DAOVXM010000251.1 GCA_030636125.1 Chloroflexota bacterium
AAAACTCTCCAACAGTGCTAGGCAACGCCATGCCTAAATCTGGCTCGCACCTCATTATCCAGGTATTGCAGGGGTTAACCAGCCTGGGTCCTTTCGTAAATCCGGGATTTCCACCCGTCAACCGCACTGAGGATAATAACAAGCTACCCGATAGTGATATCCTGGCAAATATCCAGCGCATGCAACCAGGCGACATTGGCTATGGTTATATTGGAGCCCAAAAACAATTCATAGCTGCCCTCTCTCGTCCGGGCCGCGCCACGGTTTTTGTTTATCGCGATCCACGCGATATGATCATCTCACACATCTTTTACGCCACCCAAATGCACCCAGGACACTGGATGCGGCGTTACTATACAGAGACCTTGCATACAATGGAGGCGCGCATCAATGCCGCCATCCAAGGTGTGGACGAACCCGGGTCGGAACTGACCGAGGTACGTAAACGCTATGAGGGCTATCTTGGGTGGCTAAACCAAGTTGACGTCCTCAGCTTACGCTTTGAAGACCTCATCCAAGACCGTGAAGCAACCCTTGGACGTTTGCTGGATTACCTCGAGAAACGCGGCTTTACCCCGGCAGTGCCCCGGTATGAAGCGATCGAGACGCTCAATAAAGCCATTACCCCCAAGAAATCCGGCACCTTCCGAAAAGGTAAACCCGGTAATTGGAAAGAGCATTTTACCGATGCAAATAAATCCCTATTTAAAGAAAAGACGGGTGATTTATTAATTACCCTTGGATATGAAAAAGACTATAACTGGTGACCAGGAGACCACGACCCAAAGCAAAATGGCACAACCCGCAACCGAGTCGCAACCTGAAATTTCGCACCTGCGTCTTGAAGTTCGAACCCAAGCAAAGCTCCTGCGGAGGACATTGCGACGCGCGCAGCAGAAGGTGCGTTACCAACGGTGGTCATTGCATGGTGTACCTATACTGTTTGCCAATTCATTTCCAAAGAGCGGCACGCATCTCCTCACCCAGGTTTTAAAGGGGTTCTCGCATCTCGGGCCGGCGGCGGACAGCGGGCTACCCGCGATAACCTCTTTCGATGGATACACTGGTCGCCCCCACACAGAAAGTGAAATTCTAGCAGATTTGGAACACCTGCTGCCAGGCGATATAGCTTACGGACACGTACACGCTTTTTCGAAAGCGATCGAGTTCTTGTGCCAAGATGGTGTGGCAACATTTTTCATCTTGCGTGATCCACGCGATGTGGTCGTCTCACATGTACATTACGTCACCGATATTGAACCGAGCCATATCCATCACCACTACTATAAAGAGCAGCTAAACGACTTTAACAAACGGCTGCAAACCAGCATCTTGGGGTTATCCGATCCAGCAATACCCTTTCCAGATATCCGGGCTCGCTTTGAACCCTATATGGATTGGTTAGATCGCTCGGAAATATTAATCCTGCATTTTGAGGATT
Source organism: Chloroflexota bacterium (assembly GCA_030636125.1). The sequence continues at coordinate 1,442 of DAOVXM010000251.1, forward strand.
TTGTAAACAATCGCGAGGGGTCAATCGAGCAAGTTTACAACCACGCTGTCACGCGTGGTTTTCAAACCACTGTCGAAAAAGAAAAAGCAATCGGGCTCTTAGCAGAGGGTATTGACCCACAACGCTCACCCACATTCCGGAGTGGCAAGGTAGGTGGCTGGAAGACACAATTCAGCGATGAGAACAAACAACTGTTCAAAGAAGTAGCTGGCGATTTGCTAATCCGACTTGGGTACGAGCAAAATCATGACTGGTAAAACATCACACCTTGAAACGGAGGTGAAAACACAGCAACCATCTTTTTGTTCGCTCGTCATTCGTGCTTACAATGAAGAAGGTCACATTGGTCGTTTACTGGAGGGGGTCTTACAGCAAACGCTTAAGGACGTGGAAATCATCCTGGTAGATTCGGGTTCCACGGACGCCACAGTCGCCATCGCCAACCGGTACCCCGTGCATGTTTTACATGTGCAACCAAATGAGTTTACCTTCGGAAGGTCGCTAAACCTGGGAATTTCCCACGCGAATGCCAAGTACGTCGTGATCGCCAGCGCCCATATTTACCCGGTCTACCCCGACTGGCTTGAACGCTTACTGGCTCCCCTCAACGACCCAACAGTGGCTATCACATACGGTAAGCAGCGCGGCAACTCGACCACCAAATTCTCAGAGCACCAGATCTTCGCACGCTGGTTTCCCGAGCAATCATTTACACGCCAGGACCACCCTTTCTGCAACAATGCCAACGCAGCTATTCGGCGTTCACTTTGGGAACAACATCCTTATGACGAGACTCTCAGCGGGCTAGAAGACCTGGCCTGGGGGCGCTGGGCCATGAACCAAGGGCACGCCATTACCTATGTTGCAGAAGCTGAGGTTATTCATGTACACGAGGAGACACGTCGCGGGATATACAACCGGTACAAGCGCGAGGCAATGGCTTTTAAGCAACTATTCCCCGAGGAGTCCTTTCGACTTGTGGATTTTTTCCGTCTAGTCACCACCAATATCGCCAGCGACTTATGGCATGCTGCCCGCCAAAGATCCCTCTGGCCTAACCTGAAAAGCATCTTATGGTTCCGCCGGATGCAGTTCTGGGGAACGTATCAAGGCTACCGCCAGTCTGGTCCACTGACCTGGCAGCTACGGAAGACCTTTTATTACCCCCGGGGCATTAACTCCACAGCCCAAGCTGCGCCCCGGAATGTCAAGCCAATCAGTTATAATGATGCTCCAAAAAAATCATGACACGTATCATTGCTCTCGTCCCCATGCGCCATCATTCACAGCGCGTACCTGGCAAGAATTATCGCCAACTAGCCGGTAAACCGCTTTACCAGCACATCATCGGCACCTTGCTAAGGTGTCCCGAAATCGATGAAGTAGTGGTAGACACTGATAGTGCACCTGTGATGGATGGCCTGCGTGAAAATTTCCCACAGGTTCGCATCCTGGAACGCCCTGAGCGTCTGCAAGCGGATGCCATCCCAATGAACGAAATCCTGACCCACGACACATCACAAGTCGAGGCTGATTTCTACCTGCAAACCCATAGCACCAACCCGCTGCTGCGCGCCGAGACTATTTCACGCGCAATACAAGCCCTGCTAGTCACCTATCCGGCTTACGACTCGCTCTTTTCGGTCACCCGTGTGCAAACGCGCTTATGGGATCAGCTTGGCCGCCCGATTAATCACAATCCGGCAATCCTTATACAAACTCAAGACCTGCCCCCAGTATTTGAAGAGAATTCCTGCATCTATATCTTCACTCGCGATAGACTGCTCGCACGCCGCAATCGCCTGGGTGAGCGCCCTATGATGTTCGAAATTGATGCATCCGAAGCGTGGGATATCGATGAGAATTTAGATTTTTCAATTGTTGAAAATCTGATGAAGCAAGGAATCAGAGATAAGGAATAGAAAACTCTTACTTCCTTCCCGGCTCAGAACCCCTCTTCCCAAACTATTAGTTCCCCTAACCACTACAATCTTATGCCCACTGTTCTCTTATCAGCCCCATATATGGTTCCTTTCATTGAGCGCTTCCGCTCAGTATTTGAACATTATGGCATGGAGTTAATTGTCGCCAAGGTCGAAGAGCGCCTAAAAGAAGAAGATATTTTCGCATACGCAGGACAGTATGATGGAACGATCTGCGGCGATGATTATTACACAGCTCGCGCCTTGGAGGCTTGTACCCCCCGCTTGAAAGTAATTTCTAAATGGGGCACCGGGATTGACTCGATCGACTCGGAAGCCGCAACCCGTTTAGGGGTTCAAGTTTTTGGCGTACCCAATGCTTTCACGTTACCTGTTGCCGACACAACCTTAGGTTATATACTGGCCTTCGCCCGTCGGCAACCCTGGATGGACCGTGCCATGAAGTCTGGTCAGTGGGTCAAAATCCCAGGTCGCTCCTTAAGCGAATCCACCTTGGGAGTAGTGGGCGTAGGTAGAATAGGCAAAGCTGTGATCCGCCGGGCGCGTGCGTTTGGCATGAAATTGCTTGGCAATGACATCGTTGAGATCGCTCCCAACTTTATCCTGGAAAATGGTGTGGAAATGACCACGCTTGAAGACTTGCTGGCTCGTAGCGACTTTGTCAGCTTAAACTGCGACCTTAATCCCACCAGTTATCACTTAGTCAACGCTGGTACGCTAGTTATGATGAAAACCACTGCGGTGCTGGTCAATATTGCCCGTGGTCCGGTGGTTGACGAACCAGCCCTGGTTGAAGCGTTATCAAATGGCACAATTGCCGGCGCTGCGCTCGATGTTTACGAAACCGAGCCTCTACCTCTCGACAGCCCCCTCCTAAAGATGGATAACGTAATGCTCGCTCCGCACAATTCGAATTCCAGCCCGACCGCCTGGGAACGCGTACACTGGCATACAATCTGTAACCTTTTAACTGGCTTGGGTATAGAGATCGACGACAAATACCCTGCGATAAGTGACCTGTCATCTGCTGATAACTTATAAACCATTAACTAAGAGCTTATGTCCCCAACTCCTTCCAATCGATCACTCAGATCTGTCCTAATCACTGGTGCAGCAGGTGGCATCGGCCGCGCCACGGTGAAACTATTCAGCCAATCTGGTTGGCGCGTGATCGGCGTTGATCGCGCCCCCTTTGGAGAGGCATTTCCAGAAAATGGCTTATTCATCGAAGCAGACATCTCCAAAGGCGAAAACCTGGAATCGATTTTCGCCCAAGCGAAATCCTTCACCGGTGCCTTAAATGCTCTGGTCAACAATGCAGCTTTGCAGATTGCCAAACCCATGTTGGAAACCAGCGTTGAGGAATGGGACGCAGTCATGGCCTCAAACCTGCGCTCTGTCTTTTTAGGGGTTAAACTGGCTCACCCCTTGTTGAAAGCCGCCGGTGGAGGTGCCATTGTAAACGTATCCTCCGTACACGCTGTGGCGACCTCCGCTAATATCGCTGCCTACGCAGCCAGCAAAGGTGGTTTGTTGGCATTAACTCGCGCCATGGCCATCGAATTTGCGCCTGACAACATCCGCGCCAACACGATCCTTCCGGGC
>DAOVXM010000355.1 GCA_030636125.1 Chloroflexota bacterium
ACACAGGTAGCCCAGAAAATTATGACCATATTCATTTGAACGTGCTCAAAACTTTCGGCACCCTGTTCCCGGATGTGCTCCTAGGTCTTTCGGATCACACGCTCGGCCATGCTGCAGTGCTAGGCGCGGTCACCTTGGGAGCCCACGTCATCGAAAAACATTTCACCGATGATAACGACCGCTCAGGACCCGATCATCCCTTCGCAATGAACCCCAAAACCTGGTCTGACATGGTCGCTCGCACGCGCGAATTGGAACGCGCACTGGGTTCAACTGATAAGTTCGTCGCCGATAACGAGCAGCAGACCGCAATCGTACAACGCCGCTGCATGCGCGCCGCCCGTGACATCATGGCAGGCGAAGTCTTTGACCGCGAGATGATCGATGTTCTCCGCCCCGCCACACCTGGCGCTATCTTGCCCTATGAGATCGAAAACGTGATCGGCACGCGCGCACTGAGCGACATCCCATCCGGCAAAGAACTGCGCTGGACGGATCTAATAAGTTATTAGGTTTCATATATCAAGTGTCATGTTGTAATTTGACACGCTAACACTTAACTCTTGTCCCACATTCTATACTTCACCCGAGACTACACAACTCACGACCACCGCTTCCTCTCCAGCCTGGCACAGACCGAACATAAGGTTTATTACCTAAGGTTGGAGCGCCGCGGTCACCAACTGGAAGACCGTGCCCTACCTCCACAGATCGAGCAAGTCCATTGGGCTGGAGGCCACGAGCCTGCAAGATGGCAGGATGGCCCTAGACTGCTAGGTGATCTAAAAAGGGTAATCCGCACCGTCAAACCCGATCTGATCCAGGCCGGTCCGCTCCAAAGGTCTGCGTTCCTGGTGGCTTTGACCGGTTTCCACCCGTTGGTCAGCATGTCATGGGGATACGACTTAATCCACGACGCCAACACAAATGGTCTTTGGCGCTGGGCGACCCGCTATACGCTCAAAAAAAGCGATGTGATGATCGGTGACTGCAATATTATCCGACAGTTAGCCATTTCGTTTGGCATGTCCAATGAACGTATTGTCACCTTCCCATGGGGTATTAATTTGCAAGATTTCTCCCCTGGTCCAGATGAAGAACCGCAGAGCCTTGAACAAACCGAGCCAAAGGAATCAACTTTTACGCTCCTCTCCACGCGCGGCTGGGAGCCAATTTACGGGGTGGATGTGATCGCACGCGCTTTTGTCTTGGCAGCCAGGCAACATCCCGAACTACGTATGCTGATGTTGGGGAATGGCTCTCAGGCCAGCGAATTGCGACAAACCTTCATCAAAGCTGGCGTACAGGATCAAGTGCTCTTCCCCGGTCAAGTCAGCCAAAGCGATCTTCCGCGCTTGTATCGCACTGCCGATCTGTATATAAGCGCCTCACATAGCGATGGGACCTCCATCTCCCTGCTCGAAGCAATGGCATGTGGACGACCTGCTCTGGCCTCCGATATCCCAGGTAACCGGGAATGGATCACACCCGGAGAGAATGGCTGGTTATTTCCGGATGGCGACGCGGACGCCCTGGCCCAAGCCATTCTTCTCGCCATCAAGGAGCGAGATAAGCTAACTGAAATGGGAGGGGCAGCCCGGAACTTGGCTGAGCAGCGCGCTGACTGGGAGAATAATTTCCAGGTGTTGTTAAGTGCGTACGAGTTAGCTTTCCAAGTTTCAAATTGAAAGTTCAGGAAGACCACCAATCCCGACCTTCCTCCATTCAAAACTCTTATTATCCAGTTATGGAACCTAGAACAATCGCCATCATCCAGGCCCGTACGTCATCCTCTCGCTTGCCCAATAAGGTGCTGCTTGACATAGCCGGTCAGCCTGCACTGGCACATGTCGTCGAGCGCACCCGGCGGGCCAAGACAGTTGACGAGGTAGTAATAGCCACCACGACGGACCCCTCGGATGATCCAGTCGAGAGCTTTTGTATGGAACGCGACTATCTTTGTTACCGTGGTGACCAGCACGATGTTCTCGATCGTTATTATGGGGCTGCGCAGGTATATGCAGCCGAAGTCATCGTTCGTATCACAGGCGATTGCCCGTTGATCGATCCTGAGGTTATCGACAAAACTGTCAACGCTTTTTGGGGACTTAGCGATGGCGAATCAAGCGTTCGTAGAGACGATGGATTGGAAATAACCGAGAACAGGGAAGGTGCAGCCCAGCCTTCATCACTTGTTGCCCCCTACGACTTTGCCGCCAACCGCCTGCCGCCTCCCTGGGGACGAACATATCCGATTGGCCTGGATACCGAGGTATGTGCTTTCACCAGCCTGGAGCTTGCCTGGAAAGAAGCCAAACAGCCTCACCAACGCGAACACGTTATGCCCTTCTTTTACGACCAGCCGGAACGATTTCGGATTCTACTCGTCAACCACGACACCGATTATGGAGCTCTTCGCTGGACCCTTGACACACCCGAAGACCTGGAACTTCTCCGCCAGATATTCGCCCATTTCCAGGATCGGAACGACTTCTCTTGGTTGGAAGTCCTGGCTCTTCTCGAGCAGGAACCACAACTAGCGCTAATTAACGCGAATGTGCAAGCCAAACACTACCAGGCTGTCGACGATAGACAGTACTAAGCCAAATCGTTCGAATAAAAACATCATGACGCTTCGGAGTTTTGAACGTGCAGTTTAAGTCCATATTCAATAAGGGTTTGATCATAGCGATTGGGCTTTGGCTTGCACTCTCTGTCATTTTTGGCCTGGCGTATACGCAATCCCGTCTCTACAACGATAACCAGAACACCAAGTTCCTGCACGGTTTGACCCAAGCTGGTTTGGGTCTTTTAGAAGAAGATTGGCTGGCGAACACGGCTGATCCCTTGCCCGTTTTTAGTTCTCTGGTAAGCCTTACCGCCTCGCTTTTCGGCGATAACCTGTTCTATATATACTACCTGCTCCTGATGGGTATCTATATTTACAGCATCCTGGGCATTGCTTCAGTGCTGTATGATATGAACAGTTCTAAAGCGAAGTATCTCACTTTCTTCGCTCTCGTTCTGGCGATACATTCCATCCGCGTAAATATCCTCTCCAATAAGATATTGGGACTGGACCTAACACCACTACATTTTGGAGTTGCGGGACAGTACATCCTAGGGCTGGATTTTCAAAACAGTTCCTTTGGCGTGTTCTTATTGCTTTCGATCTACGCATTTCTCAAGCACAAGCACGTTTGGTCAATTATCTGGTTATCGCTGGCATCACTCTTTCATCCCGCCTACTTATTCAGCGCCGCTTTTTTGACCATTGCCTATCTGTTAATCATCTTCAAAGAAAATTTTGATGCTAAGAACTTATCTTGGGGCACATTTACCAAGACTGCAAAGGAACCTTTTAGCCTAGGATTGTTAGCATTGCTCCTCGTTTCTCCGGCCCTCTGGTATAACCAGGCAGTTTCCAGTTCAACCTCTCCTGAGCTGGCGAGCAGAGCCCTTGATATCCTGGTTAATCAGCGTATCCCCCACCACTCCCTCCCCGAAGTATGGCTGAATACAACGGCATTTATACAAATTGGTATCGTAATCGTGGCGTTATTTCTGGTGAGAAAATCCAGGCTGTTCCTGGTCATGCTGGTGCCGTTCCTGGGTGGGCTGCTGTTCACGCTCATCCAGTCATTTACGAACAACAACAGCCTGGCATTGATCGCTCCCTGGCGAGTATCGGTTTTCCTTGTGCCACTCTCCACATCTCTTATTATCGCTTACCTACTTTCAGCCGTCTTTGACAAGTTCAAAGCACAGATTACCAGGTTCCAGTTCCTGTTGATCGGTATGTGTATCTTGGTCATCTTATTTGTGGTTCAAGGTGGTATTGCCGTACAGCGCACGCGTAATAATAAATATTACAAACAACCCACCTTGTCAATGATGAACTATGTCAAACAGACCAAAAGTTCCGGCCAGGTCTACCTAATCCCGACTCGAGATAACAAGTTTGATGAGTTCCGTCTGTACACAGGCGCTCCGGTGTTTATCAATTGGAAGTCACACCCCTACCAGGATTTTGAAGTGGTGGAATGGTACAACCGCAACCAGCTTGCTGAGAAGTTTTACAACTCAGAATCGCCAACTGCCT
>DAOVXM010000097.1 GCA_030636125.1 Chloroflexota bacterium
ACAGTCAACATTTGCCCTACTTCCAATATATTGGGATTGATAAGTTCATTAGCCCCGATTAACTCTTCCAAACTGATGCCGAATAGCGAAGCGATGATCCCCAGGGTATCCCCCGGTTGTACGACGTATTGCTCTGGTTTGGTGCGCAATGCTGGTAGGGGGTGAGGCGCATCAGGTGTGGGTGTGAGAATGGGCGCACCGGGAGGGCGTGTGGGGGGGAGAAAAGGGGTTCTCGTGGATATCTCAACCGCAATGGGTTGTGGTTCTCCTCCCTGACCGGGAACTCGCCAGGTTGGAGAGTCATCCGGTAGAGCGGTGCGGGCACAAGCCAAAGTCATTCCCAGGACGATGACCGAGACGAGCAGCAACATTCCTCGGTGGTGGCGTTTGGATGATATCTCCATAGCGTCTATCTGCGGACATTCTACCCTTAACCGATGGCGAAATGCAAGAGAAAGCTTACAATGTTCTAATCTTCCAAGTGTATAATTGCAACATCTATGCCATAGAGGTGATAATGAAAACTCCGATTGTTGAATGTATATCTAATTATTCCGAGGCACGCCGGCCGGAGGTGGTAGATGCTATCCGGCAGACCATTGTGGATGTAAAGGGTGTTTATGTACTTGACCAGCACTCTGATCTAGACCACAATCGTACAGTGATTACGTTTGCTGGACCACCTGAAGCGGTTGAAGAAGCTGCCTTTCGGTCGATCGCTAAAGCGGCTGAGTTGATCGATCTGGATGAGCACTCCGGCGAGCACCCCCGATTAGGTGCCACAGATGTGATGCCTTTTGTGCCGATTTCGGGGGTAAGCATGGAAGCGTGCGTGGAAATTGCCCATCGTGTGGGGAGTCGTGCCGGGGAGGAGTTAGGCATCCCTATATATTTATATGAGGAAGCTGCCACACGTCCTGACCGGAAGAACTTGGAGAATATCCGCCGCGGACAGTATGAGGGGCTGAAAGAGGATATCAGCACTAACCCGGATCGAACACCGGATTTCGGCCCACTTCGTCTTGGACCAGCGGGGGCGACTGTAATTGGCGCACGCCATCCCTTGATCGCATTTAACGTTTATCTGGCTACAGATGATGTTTCTATTGCTAAGAAGATCGCTAAAGCTGTACGTCATTCGTCGGGAGGGCTGCGTTACGTTAAAGCCCTAGGTATGATGGTTGAAGGTCGTGCCCAGGTCTCGATGAATCTAACGAATTATCGAGGTACACCTCTTGCGCGTGTGGTGGAGTTTATTCGCCGCGAGGCCGGACGTTATGGCGTAAATGTACACCACAGAGAACTGGTCGGTCTGATTCCTGAGGAGGCCTTAATAGATGCGGCTGTGTGGTACATGCAGCTGGATCAGTTTGAGCCAGAACAAATCCTGGAACAGCGCTTGAGAGCCGCCCTGGAAAAATCCAGCGAGGGCGAAAAGTCTCTTGCAGGGCTGGGGGCAGGTTTTTTAAATGCTTTAGCTGCTGATACACCCACGCCGGGTGGTGGTTCAGCCTCGGCTTATAGCGCAGCAGCCGCGGCAGCGCTGGTAGCGATGGTCGCTCGCCTGACGATAGGCAAAAAGAAATATGCGTCTATTGAAGAGCAAATGAGGGTAATTCTAGAGCAGGCGGAGTCCTTGCGTGCTGATTTGACCGCAGCTGTAGATCAGGACGCAGCCGCCTTCGATGCAGTTATGTCGGCTTTCAGACTGCCGAAAAACACGCTCGAGGAACAGCGCTCCCGGTCTGAAGCCATTGAGATGGCTACTTTTGAGGCCTCCCTGGTACCCTTGATAGTAGCACGCAAAGCTGTTCAGGTACTGGAATTGGCTGTGCGAGTGGTCGAGAACGGTAACTTAAACGCAATCAGCGATGGTGGCACGGCCGCTGCTCAGGCTCGTGCCGCGCTGACCGGTGCTGGTTATAATGTGCGCATTAACCTCACTAGCCTAAAGGATCAAAACGCAGGACAGCCCCTGCTGGAAGAATTGCGAGAGTTGGAGAAAAAAGCTGAGACTTATGAAGCGCAGGTACGTACTTCACTTCAGGAACGGGGGGGCATGCCCCTGGATTGATGCTTTGAGTGCTTCCTTCACTGGTTGTGCCTGATGGAGAGGTGATTTTTTTTGCAGGCATGAACCTAATGCAGTTGGGCCAAAATGCATCGGCGGTTTCTGTTGTCCCTTACCCAACTGCTTAAAGTGTTGCGCCATCATTCCCAAACTATCGAGTCACTTTCGCCGCGCAACACTAGAGATGTGGTAGACACCAAGGCTAAGGATTATTTGCAATGAAGTGGCAATATACTATTATTTTCTTCACCATGGTGATTGCGTTTATGCTGGTGTCAGCTTGCGATATTACGCGTCCCCCGGGATCGTTTTCTCCATCAATAACATGGACACCTACCTTCACGCCTTTCCAACCTCTATCTTCAACACCCAAGTCAGCTACATCAGATCCTGTGCTTACAACCCCGGCAGCATCCCCGACGACACCGATTGAAACAATGCTGTCGGTTTGGGTTGATCCGCAGCTTCCTGGTGCCTTGCGCGATGTGGTGGTGGTCCCCCCGGATTTTTTCCCTGCCCAAGAGTCTGAAGGAGCCGCTCTCCGCCTGGAGGTTGGCGGGGATGAGCCTCTCGGTCATTGGGTGTATGCTCTGGTGGCGCCTTTTCCGACCTTAGCTCAAGGTGTAACATCGGCGGAGCTACACAACTTCTGGACTGGAGAGTCTTCTGGCCTCTTTGAAGGCGAACCACTCTTGATGGATGAGAGCACTCAAGCAGCTTTTACAAAGCTGTGGGGTGAACCAGCTCCGGGAGTGAGTAAGGTTTTATCTGGGCAGAGGTTACTCGATGCTGCCTGGGAGAGCCGCCCCTCCTGGGCTATCGTCCCCTTTGAAGATCTTGAGCCGCGCTGGAAAGTCCTTGAAGTTGATGGCCAGTCCCCGTTGCGAAAAGGATTCGATCCGGTGGCTTATCCCTTAACGGTGCCCATCTCGGTAGCAGGTGAGCCGACTCTGACGGGGCTGGTTCGTACACTTTATGGGATGGATTCAGATACACCTCTGATCCCGTTTTCCAACCGCGATCCCGAGAAGTTGACCACCCTGGCGATGACAGGTGTGACAGCATTGGTGCGCTCTACGGCTTATACCATGGAACAGCGTGGCATTACCTATCCTGGACGCGATGTGGGCGATTGGCTGCGTGAAGCAGATATCACCCATATCAGCAACGAGGTGCCTTTTGCGAAAAACTGTCCTTTTCCCAACCCTGTCCAGCAAGATTTGCAATTTTGCAGCGACCCGCGTTATATTGGCCTGCTGGAAGATATTGGCACTGATATCGTAGAACTGACTGGCGACCACTTCCGTGATTGGGGTGCGGACGCCATGTACTATACGCTTGACCTGTATGATGAGCGAGGTTGGCCTTATTATGGAGGAGGCGCCAACCTCGAGGAGGGGCGGCGTGCGGTCACTTTGGAGCATAATGGCAACAAACTGGCATTCATTGGTTGTAATGGAAAGGGAGGCTGGTACGCGACAGCCAGTGCCGACCACCCAGGTGCGGTTTCCTGCGACTTCGATTGGATGCAGAGTGAAATTGAGCGCTTGCGCCTGGAAGGTTATCTGCCTATTGCCAGTTTCCAACACTTCGAGTACTATTCTTATCTTGCTCAACCCAAACAAATACGAGATTTCCAGCGAGTGGCGGATGCCGGGGCGGTGATCGTCAGTGGTAGTCAAGCCCACCATCCACAGGCTTTTGAGTTTAAAAACGATGCCCTCATTCATTATGGGTTGGGCAACTTATTCTTTGACCAATACGCAATCAGCCTGGCCACTCGCCAAGCGTTTATCGACCGCCATGTCTTCTATGATGGGCGTTATATTGGAACAGAGTTATTGCCAATCCTGTTTATGGATTACGCTCGCGCCCGACCGATGACCCCCGAAGAAAGGGATGTGTTGCTTCGGTCAGTATTCTCAGCGAGTGGCTGGTGAGAAAAGGAGATAAATATGGGACTTAAACCTGATCATTGGATTCGCGAGATGGCTGTTAATCATGGGATGATCGAACCTTTTGAGGCAGGCCAGGTGAGCAATGGTGTTATATCTTTCGGTGTCTCATCCTACGGGTATGACATCCGGGTTGCCGATGAATTTAAGATCTTCACCAATGTGCATTCGGCTGTTGTGGATCCTAAGCATTTTGACCCTAGATCCATGGTGGATTTTAAGGGAGATGTGTGTGTTATTCCCCCAAATTCATTTGCTTTAGCCCGCACAGTAGAGTACTTCCGCATTCCGCGTGATGTCCTGACCGTGTGTTTGGGCAAGAGCACTTATGCCCGCTGCGGCATCATTGTGAACGTCACCCCATTCGAGCCGGAGTGGGAGGGTTTTGTAACCTTGGAGATCTCCAATACCACCCCTCTACCAGCTAGAATCTACGCTAATGAGGGTATTGCCCAGGTGCTGTTTTTCCAGGCCGATGAGGAGTGCGATATATCCTACGCGGATAAGAAGGGCAAATACCAGTCTCAGCAATCGATTGTCCTCCCTAAGTTATAAGTTAAAAAGTTTGGCAGGTTACGGGGCCATTCTGTAAGATGTAGGTTTAATCTTCACGCCTCATTTTTGGAATTTTCCTCGCATAACTGTGTAAGTCCTATACGATTTAGGAGGTCTTATTATGTCGTTCGCCCGTCGCGTTGCCCCTTTGCAAGCTGAGGGGGCTTATGCTGTGCTGGCACGCGCCCAGGAGCTAGAAGCGCAGGGACGCGATATCATCCATCTTGAGATCGGTCAGCCTGACTTCCCGACATTTGCTCATATCCGCCAGAGCGGTATGGATGCCATCGAGGAGGGCTATACGCGCTATAACCCACCCGCTGGCCTGCCACGTTTGCGTGAATTGATCGCGGAGGACGCTGGGGAGCGCCGCAAGATCGTTTTTCAACCGGCCCAAGTTGTTATTGGACCGGGAGCTAAGCCAGGTTTGTTTTTTCCTACCCTGGCTTTAGTGGAGCCAGGCGATGAAGTGATCTATCCGGATCCTGGCTTCCCGACTTATGCCTCTATGATCAGCGTGGCGGACGGCACCCCTGTGCCAATTCCGCTTGTGGAAGAGAACAGCTTCTCATTCGACTTGGATGTTTTTGACGCGCGCATTAACCAGCGGACAAAATTGATCATCCTTAATTCCCCTGCCAATCCCACCGGCGGTGTGATGCCCCTGGCTGACCTTGAGCACATCGCCGCCGCAGCTCAGAGGTATGATTGTTGGGTGATTTCAGACGAAATCTACACCCGCTTAGCTTATGACGGGATACAAGTACCCAGCATTGCTTCGTTACCGGGGATGCTGGAACGGACCATTATCGTGGATGGATTTTCCAAGACCTATGCTATGACCGGGTGGCGGTTAGGATATGGCATCATGCCAGAGGCCTTGGCTGAGCGAGTGGAACTTCTATTAACACACTCGATTGGCTGTACGGCCACATTTACCCAGATGGCTGGGATCGAAGCCTTGACTGCCAGCCAGGAGATAGTGAATGAAGTGGTGGTGGAATACCAACGCCGGCGCGATCGAATCGTGACCGGACTTAATACTATATCTGGCATACATTGCCAGGTACCTCAGGGTGCCTTCTATGTTTTCCCCAATGTGAAATCGATTGGTATTCCATCGAACCAATTGGCACGCCGCCTGCTGGGTGACGCTGGGGTGGCAGTGCTGGCAGGCACAGATTTTGGTCAGTATGGGGAAGGATACCTGCGGCTGTGTTACGCTACATCACCTGAGAATATCGACCGCGCATTGGAGCGAATTGCTGCAGTGCTGTAAAGCCGGGAGTAAATGCTAAGCGGCGAATACCGCCAACGAATCGAATGGCGCGAATATTTTACTCTTTTATTCGCGCCATCCTCATTATTGAAGTAAGATCAGGTTGTTTCGTCTTCCTGGGGTTGTGTTTCTATCACCTCCACAGGTGACTCTGGCCCTTCCAACGGCTCTTGAGGGACAATGATCAAAAAGATCAGATATGCAATAAACCCAGGCCCGCCGAATAATGCCGCCACAATGAACAGTAACCTAAACAGGGTGGGATCGATGCCAAAATATTCGCCCAGGCCGCCGCATACTCCGGCAATCATGCGCTCATCGCGCGAACGGTAAAGTTTTTTTACTTCACTAGACATTTGTTTTTCTCCTTGTCTTATATAGCTATAGTGATCTACGCAAAAAAACTATTAAGGTTGCAAAAATCTTGGTTAGAAATATCAGGATTGAAGTGGTAAGGGCCCTAAAATGGGAGCTGCTGGCGTAGCCAGCAGCTCCCATTTTAGGCATTAGTCCTAAGTCTGCGGAATGCTCAATCAGGTATTTTCTTGTGGAAATGCCAGCTTCTATAATCTTCTAGCTCTCTTTCAGTAGGCCAGCGGGGTTCACCTTTTCCGAGCGTATAGGCGATTGTCATGATTTTTGCAATTTCTTCAGCTAACTCTGTCCGGTTGTAAGCCTGGCGGTTTGTCTCTCCGAGCGCTACCAATCCGTGGTTCTCTAGCACCATTACGTTGTAACTTCTCGCATGCTCTGCCACTGCCCTGCCCAGCATTGGGGAAGTAGGGATTTCATAGGGGATTAAAGGTATTCTACCTCCTAAAGATATGGGTGCCTCTGAGCCAATGGGCTTAATCTCTATTCCCAGTAATGATAAGGCGATTACATGAGGTGGGTGGCTGTGCATGATCGATAAAATATCCGCTCGGGCCAGGAAAATTTCGCGGTGCATGATAAGCTCCGAGGAGGGATTGAATTTGTGCGGATAAGGCTCCCCGGTTCTCAGATTTACCTTGACCCAGTCGTCCACATCCAGTTCATCCAATATACAACCCGTTGGGGATATCCACATGTCATCACCCACCCGGTAGCTGGTATTCCCACCGGTGGCTGAGGTCAACCCGTGTTGTTTTAATCGGGCGGCATAGAGGCAGAGTTCTTGGTGAATAACCTCGATATCGGTCATAATTTACACTCGTGTTGCCTTGAATGTCACGGAATACTCCCTCCCCGGGAAAGGGAGGGAGTATTTGGGACAAGTATTTTTTTGGATCAAAGTAACCCTGGCATATCGCTCATCCATATATTTTGTAAAGCAGGTTCTTAAGAAGCCGGCGATGGGATACCCCGTTGGGCGCTAATTAGACGATCAATAACCTAAGCGCTCCTTGTTGCTGTAACCGCCACCACCGTATGACATGACATCAAACAGCACCCCCAGGCCGAGCCAGACCCAGTCGAAGCCCACAATGCCACCGGGGGCGATGATAATATAAAATAGAAGCGTCCACGGCGCGAAGATCAAGCCCAGCAGCGGCCAAATGAAGGTGCTAAAGGTGGCCGAAAAGCGTACCGGCTGGAAAATCCACCAAACCAGCACACCCAGGCGTGGCCCAAAAAATACTAAAGCAGTAAAAAAGCAACACATTGTAATCCTCCTTACTTAAAGTGTATAAATTTTTTTTAGAGGGACCTCGTCAGGTCATACTGGCCAGGTGACGTAGGTCTTCTATTAACAACCCAATCAATAGTGAAAAGTTACTGGCTAATTATTTCTGCCCTTGGATGCCTTTCATGAAATATTATACCCTATTAAGATCAGCATGAGAAAAACATTAGTAAAGGCTCTTCGGGAACTTCCGTGGAAGGAGAATGCCAAAAATCGTAAGATAACCTCAGTTTGGGATAAGCAAGAGAAACCCGTTTTTTAGCCCAGAATCAGCTCGGAAAAAGCTGGGTGACACCCCTAAAAGCTACTTTCTGCCTTCAACTGGATGAAAAAACGAGTTTCTGATCCATTCCATGTATTTCCTAACCCGAATTCACGTTAAGATAGATATTATGATCCAGGTAATTCGTTTTCATCGGTGTAACGACTGATGCGAGTTTCAGCCAGTGCAGCGTATTCCGGATCGATCTCGTAGCCGACGTAGTGGCGATCTGATTTAAGCGCTGCCAGGGCGCTTTGCCCACTACCCATAAAGGGGTCAATCACG
>DAOVXM010000266.1 GCA_030636125.1 Chloroflexota bacterium
GCCGAGGGCAAACAGGACCGCGAAGGCCGCGATACCTGCTACGCTTGCACTGTGCGCTGTAAGCGCGTGGTGGAGCTAACCGAAGGGACATATAAGGTCGATCCGCATTATGGTGGACCTGAATATGAAACGACCTCAACATTTGGCAATTACTGCGCCATCGATGACCTGCCAGCCATTTGTAAAGCCCACGAGCTGTGCAACAAGTACGGAATGGATACGATTTCATGCGGGGCAACCATCTCGTGGGCGTTCGAGGCCTTCAACGCGGGGATATTGACGCTTGATGACACGAATGGATTGGACCTCTCTTGGGGCAATGCCGAATCTATGGTAAAGCTGACAGAAAAAATCGCCAACCGCGATGGCTTCGGGGACTTGCTGGCTGAAGGTTCCGAGCGCGCTGCTAAGAAGATCGGGCGCGGCACAGAAGCGTACTTGATCACCTGCAAAGGGCAGGAGGCTCCAGCCCACATGCCGCGCGTCAAACGCTCTCTGGCGATCATCTACGCTACGAACCCCTTCGGCGCCGACCACCAATCCCACGAACACGACCCGGCTATCGAAGACGATCTCGAGTACTACACCGAACGCATGGCTGTGCTGGGTTTCAGGGAGGCGCAAGAACCGCGCTCGTTGAGCGATGAGAAAATCCGCTATACAGCAGTTTCACAGCGCATGTACGGCGCTATGGACAGCCTGAACCTGTGCCAGTTCGTATTTGGTCCGGCATGGCAGCTTTATGGCCCCGCTGACATGGTTGCGTTGGTGCGAACCGTCACCGGTTGGGAAGATGTGAGCTTTGATGAATTGCAGAAAGTGGGTGAGCGGCGCCTCAATATGATGCGGGCTTTCAACGCCCGCGAGGGGCTTGACCGTAAAGATGATGTTCTGCCTGAAAAACTCTTCAAACCACTCAAGGGTGGAGTGAGCGATGGTTGGAAGCTTGACCGCGCTGAGGTTGAGTCCGCGCTGGATAAATATTTCGAGTTTTGTGGTTGGGATGTCAATACTGGCAATCCCACACGGGCCAAGCTGGAGGAACTGGATTTGGGTTGGGTGGCTGACCTCTAGGGTTTAAAAACCCCCTCGCCTCAACTCCTCTCCAAGTGGGAGATTAGCTTTTATTGAAATTTAAACTGTTGCGACCGCCTCATTGAAGGTCAGCAGCGTACTCTTTTTAGCTTGGGATCATACATCGGCCGTAGAGATGCTTTAGCAGGATGGCGTACTCCCGCGACGTCAATTTCATAGGTGCCGCTATTGATGTAATCAACGCTTACGGTTTCTCCCTCATTTTCTACTGGGCCGACACCGACCGATGCGCCCAATGTGTGTCCATAGCCGCCTGACATAATGTAACCGACGGGATCGCCATCACGGTAAATGATTTCACCGTAATACAGCATCGGTTCAGGATCCTCGAGCAGGAACTGAACCATGCGATATTTAAGTCCGGCATCTTTACGTTGTAAGAGTGCATCTCTGCCAATAAATCCGCCAGGCTTATTAAAATCCACGAAGTAGCTCAAACCCACCTCCAATGGCGAGTCTGTATTGTCGATATCGTTGCCATAATCGCGGTAAGCTTTCTCCAGGCGCAGCGTATCCAGTGCTTGCAGCCCCATATTCTTCAGCCCTAAATCCACTCCCGCTTCCACGAGCGTATCAAAGACATGCAGGGAAAATTCTGTGGGGATATATAGTTCCCAGCCCAGTTCGCCCACATATGTAATCCGCAGTGCCTTAACCAGCGCATAACCAATGTCAATCTCTTGCATAGTTAGGAATGGAAATGCCTCGTTGGACATATCCACATGCGTTATGCGGCTCAAAAAATCTCGGGATTTTGGACCTTGGATGTTTAGCACACTATACGCGGAAGTAATATTGGTCACAAAAACGTGTGCATCCGCAGGGATATGGCGTCTCAGCCAGGCTTGAACCGCTGTGATGGTGCCATCTCCGGTGAGGATGAGGAATTGGTCTTCGGCCAGACGTGTGACAGTTAAATCTGCCTCAATCGTGCCTGTTGCGTTCAACCATTGGGTGTAAACAATGCGGTTGACCGGCACAGCCACATTATTGGCACAGATGCGATTCAGATATTTTTCCGCATCCCGTCCCTGCACCAATATTTTCCCCATCACTGAGTAATCCAGCATGGTCACGTTTTGGCGGGTAGCTTGGTGTTCAGCGGCGCTGTACTCGAACCAATTCTGCCGCTTCCAGGAGTATTTGACTTTTGGTTCAATCCCTTCGGGGGCGAACCAATCCGGGTATTCCCACCCGGCATAAGTACCAAAGAAGGCTCCAGCCTCAGCCAGCCGGTCATGGAACGCGGATTTGCGTACATTGCGCGCCGTTTTGAAATGCTTATTTGGATACCCTTCTTCGAACATAAATCCAAGCACTTCGACTGTCCGGTCATTCAGATATTTGGGCGTGTTCTGGAACGGCAGCATACGGGCGATGTCAAACTCGGTGACATCGACATCCGGCACGCCGTCGACAATCCACCGGGCCAACACTTTTCCAGCACCGCCACCCATTAAAATACCTAGCGAATTGAAACCTGCGGCCACATAAAAGTTATCTAATTCTGGCGCTAACCCCATCAAGGGTTCCAAATCCGGCGTAAAGCTCTCGGGGCCGCAGAAAAACTTGTGTATTCCTGCATTCATCAAGGCTGGAATTCGCTTCATAGCCTCTTCAATGTAAGGCGACATCCGGTCCCAATTTGGTTTGATTTCGCCAAAGGTGAAGTCTTTCGGTATGTCCTCCAGCGCCCACGGGGCTGAGATGGGTTCGAATAAGCCAAGCAGCACGCCGCCCGTCTCTTCACGAAAATACGCATATTTGTCGAGATCCACCAGTACGGGTAAATCCCCATTTATCCCTTCAATAGGTTCGGTGATCAGATAATAATGCTCTACCGGTTGTAAAGGCACATTAACGCCAACCATCTTTCCAACCTCGCGCGCCCACATACCTGCACAGTTAACCACATACTCAGCCTGGATAACTCCATTATCAGTGACAACTCCGCTCACTTTCCTGTTTTCTTTCTTGATTCCCGTGACGGGGGTATCTTCAAAAATCTGGGCGCCGCCCATACGAGCACCTTTTGCCAAGGCCATGGTGACATCAATGGGATTCACACGACCATCTATGGATGTAAAAAAGCCAGCTAAAATATCGGCGGTGTAAGCGAGCGGCCACAGTTCCTTGACCTTTTCGGGTGAGATCTCCTCCATGGGCACACCGAAATGGTTGTCGAATGCGGCAATCCTACGCCTCTCTTCTAATCTAGATGGGGAGTTAGCAAATTCAAGCAATCCAACAGCTTTATAGCCCGTTGACTGACCGGTTTCATCCTCTAGCCTGCTGTATAGTTCCAGAGTGTATTTAGCCATTCCGATAGAGGTTGCACTAAAGAAACCACCTGCCTCTATCAAGCCCGCCGCGTGCCAGGTCGTACCCGCGGTGAGTTGGGCGCGCTCCAAGAGCACCACATCCTTCCAGCCCAACTTGATTAAATGGTAGGCGACACTGCAACCAATCACACCACCCCCAATTATCACAACCTTCGCATGGGATGGAAGTTTGCTGGGTGAGTCCTCTATTCTCGGTTCTCCTTCCACGTTAAGCTCCAATTTTTTCTGCCTCGCGGTCGGCTGCTGTGATAATTTGATCCAATTCCATTTGAACGTGACCCGGCAATGGTTCCGGCTGGTGGGTAGCATATATCCTTTTGAATTCTTCTAAAGCCAAATCGTGTGGCTGTCGGGGATTACCAAATTCGTCATCCACCCGAAGCAGCGGTGAGTAGCGGAAATCCCGGATGTGATCGCGCGTGTGTTTTTCGCGTAAGTAATGCCCCCGTGGTCCAACTTTTTTAATCAAATCCAGCGCCATTTCCTGCTCATTGAATTCAAACTCTTTAAATACTTCTAAGGCATGCAGACAGGTCTCGTGCTCCAGGATGATCTGTTCAGGATAAAGGATCATTGAAGAACCCAACAGACCCAAATAACCGCAGACTTCACCGCCAGCCAGGGGTATTTGAGCTGCCCCAAAACCACCATCCGTGCCAGACTCCCAGCCAATATCACGTGCGTCACTGGAGGTTGAGCCGCCGCCGAGGCTGGGGACTTCCCAGGCATGCGCCAGCTGCACAACCGCAGCAGAAGCGATAGGGGCTCCGCCGATATAACCCCCAGTGCGCGGATCCATCAGAGCAAGTATGATGGAGTGGAATACTGGAGCACCAGGATAAGCCAATTGCATTAAAACCATGGCACTGATTACTTCTGCATCACCCACTGCAATGGCACCAAGGATCGATGCCGGAGAAGTTGAACCCATTGTTGGCATGGCCATGAAACTGGTTGGGATTCCCGCTTCTGCGTAGACCAGCGCAGTTTCAATACCATGTTCGTCATGTGCTAACGGCGCTATAGTGCATATATTCGCATTTATCGGAGGTCTGCTCCGTCGGTTCTCTTCGGTTCCAGCAACCACAGTAGCCATCTCGATAAGATAAGGTGCTAACCTTGGATCCATAGTCGTGCCGCCGCGGACATGTTTTAAGGTATTCGTCAGCCCCGCATGGCATTCGTGTAAGGCGGCCGTGAGACCATGATCTTGAGCGCTGACCAACGGCCAGAAGAAACTGATCAAAGGCAAAGCATCGCTTACGCGCGCCATCATGGCGACATCGTCTTTTCGTGAAGCACGCTGTTGTCGGGTCTCCAAATCAACAACGTGCACTCCACAACCGTCAGTGCTCAAATAGGTTTTGCTGCCATCAAGCGTTAAATCCAATCGTTCTTCGCGACCACCCAAC
>DAOVXM010000505.1 GCA_030636125.1 Chloroflexota bacterium
AGATATGTTAGTCTACACAGTATTTCACCTTAGTTGTTGGGGCTCCCCGCGTCTATCCAGAGAATAATTGCTCCAATTTCTGTAGAGCTCAACCTGACCTCCCCCAAAGGCATCGCGGGCTGCGACAAACCTTGAATACGTTTTACCAACTCACTAGCCTTTGAATTGCCAGGAACGACAACCGGGCCGTTGGCGCTGCCGGCCATGAGATAATCAAAACTTTCTAGATAAAGACCAGCCTGACCACCGTGACAACTAATACAAGCACGATCGAAGATTGGTTGAATGTCCAGGCTGTAGCTCATAATGGAAATTCCACCAGGAGTAGTGGTCGGTGCAGGAGTAACAGCTGGTGGTAGATAAGTATCTTTACTCATCATCCCTGGACCGGGCATATTATTAGGCCAGTCCCTCATCATTCCAGGACCTGGCATCTGATCGGGCATTTGGTCAATGAAATCATCAGCGCTATTAAAGAGTGGAGGAAAAAGACTGCAAGCGGCGAGAATTCCGCATGTGACTAACATCACCATAAACCACAAGTAACCCTTAATCTTCATTGCATACCTTCCAAACAAATAGGTGCGCGATCTAACGGCTGCGGGCTGAGCGTCGCAGCAAGCCTACTTCATCCTATAATCACGCTGAGGCTGCGTCCGCTCCATCGAGAGACTTTTCACACAGTCTGGCGAGAGGTTAGATGGCCTAGTGCAGCCTCGGGGCTGACAGTTTGAATGTATCTGCCCCAGGGAACAGACATTATCCAAACTTAATGTGCCGAACATGCACTAGGCCTTAGATGGTGATCGCCCCACCAGAAATGGTCATTCTGGTTGCCGTTTTAGGAGTTAAAGTTGTGCCCAACGTGGTAAGAGCATATCGTCATGTACCCTTCAAGACCTCACCAGCGCAAGAGGAACGCCGCCGATGAGCAGCGCGGCGACGACTGGGATGACGGAGCAGGAACACAAGGGGCTGAAGGTGCTCACAAAGGTTGCCAGGATAATCGCTTTAACTGGTCGAGCAGTAAAAGCCCGGTTGATGTATTTAGAAGTGCCAGATATCTTCACGCCCACGGCAATGGGGATGGTGATCAGTAAATATGGCCAGGTGTAGAGAAAACTTTCTACAATGTATTGGGGCTGGGTGGGGGGATGTAGAGTTTGGTGGTGAGGAGCGGGGTGGACACGCTACTTCGTATACCCTACCTCGTTAGATAACTGCCTTGAATTCCTGGCCGCAATGGGGGCACACCTTCCAACTTGCCTGAAAGGTGGTTATATTTTTGGTTTTACTATGTTATACCAGGCAATACCTGAGCCTATCAATATCACACTATAGATCAAACAGCCCACAGCACACATCAGCATTCCGCCATTCTGATCTACTGTGTTGCCAAAACTGTTGCCAATCAGGCAGCCTATGCCACACCACAGTACTATATATCCGGTGGCTATAAGGATTCCACTGATGACTCCATTCGTAATTTCCTTGAAGTTATTCATTTTTATCTCCTTCCGAATTCTTTGAGCTATCACGTAACTTTGGGACAAGATCAAATGTTATATACAAGTCAAGTAATTTATCAGCATATTTTTTCTACTTATATCTCCTTCTTAGCTAGACCAGATAGGCCCTCGCGTGATTTTAGATAAATCCCCGCCACCTCGAATTCATCTTCATTAACCCAGCCCCTGGCCGCAGTGCGGGCAAACGCTCCAATCAGCCTGCACGAGAGATCCGCACGCGGAGCAGGCGTTTCGAGGTTGATCCTGTAAGTCCTGGGCTGACACGTCCTCGGCCTGTAGATCCTGGGCCGGTGTTTGTCGGTCGTCGTTATCGCCCATCATCCACGACATAGGTCCGTGGCTCTCCCTCAGCCCAGACAGCGACCCCCCACCGCTAGCCATCATGCGGAAGAAGAAAAACATCAGCAGCATCATGACAAAGCCGAGGCAGGGAAAAATCATCATAAGGGGCCCCATCCCCCACATCCCCGGCCACCAACCCCCTTGCGGTATTTGCGGACCGACATCACCACTTCGGAAAAACATCGTCCCCAGGAAGCCCAGTCCAATAATCAGCATAAAGCCAATCATAAGACCAAACATAATAAAGGGTCTCCAATTTGAGTTTCTCATGAGCTTGTCTCCTTAGTGACGGCTTCCAGTGATTTCTCATAACGAGCACCGCCATCTTTGAGAACATCCTTTACCACGCCGCTGAAGAAATTACTCATCAAACCCAGGTTCATAGCTGAAATCTTTACTTGGCCATCGGTTGTCTCATACACACTGACACCCATTGGCATCATCGCCATCATCGCTTTGTTTGTATCATTGCTGGTAAAAATGGCATATCCACCCTGTGGGATGCAAAAATATAAGATCGTACACTGGGTCATATCGTCAAGACCCGCTTGGTGATATTCATGTTGAATATCGCGCGTGTCGGGAATCAGCCAACCATTTTGCCTGGCGGACTCGCTCAAAGTAGATACAGTCTCTTCGAAATTCAGGCTGCTTGTATCCACCCGGAACATCATTTGACCCATCAGATTAGCTTCCTGGATTTTCGTCCCCAGTTCGCTTAATTTC
>DAOVXM010000077.1 GCA_030636125.1 Chloroflexota bacterium
CCTGCTGCTGCGGTGAACGCCAAGGTTAGTGCCAGCGCGTCAGCTGCTGAAAGAGCAATCATGCTTACGCTCAAGGCATACGCCAGCAAGTAGAACGGCATGGATGGATTGGCAAGGGCGGCACGCAGCGGGCGTAGTTTCAGTCGCTCCCGGAAGGTGAAACGCCCGATCAGGATATAAGCCAGAATCAGCGGTAGCCAACCTAACCCATACCAACGCTCCTGACTAATAAATAGTGTCATTCCCAAGTAGTAGGGTATGCCAGCTAACCAGGCGGCGGGGTAGATGAAGATTGTCTCGCGAAACGCCCAGGCAGAGAAAGCGTAGAGGACCACGCCGGCTGAGTAGACTCCTATTGCCAGAGTCCGCTCCCCACTGGCGGCAGCCAGGGACACTGCGCTCAGCAGATAACCAAGCGAGTAGAAAGGCAACGCAAAGGAAGCCACATTTCCTGCTCGCCTCGCGGTGCGGAAACGTCCATCTAACCACAGTCCCAGGGCGAAGTACAGGAAAGCCAGGGCCATGAAGGATGGGGAGACCCATGTAGCGGTCAGACGCTGGTTATAATTCAGCGTCAATATCAAAACAACCGATACCAGTGTGTTTGCGAGGTACAACCAGAAAGGCTGGCGGAAGATGTAAGCGGAAACGGCATACACAACCGTATCTAAAGCAAGCACATAGATCGCCAGCGCCAGATCTTCAAAAGCCACCATGGCTCCGATAGCGGTTAAGGCATAGCCAGCGCTGTACAATGGCCATGTGTATTCACCTTTCACGCTGTGAACAGCCAATCCAAATGCGATGTAGATTGGCGCTACGAGCGCAAGAGCCAACCCACGCCAAGCCCATGGCACCTGATGGTAACTCAGCATCAGAACCAGCCAGATTGGGAAGGCATAAGCCGCGAAGAACAGGAAAGCTGTGCGGGCTGCCCGATTGGCAACACTACCGGGCTTGCGCCAGATAAACCCGACGAAATCATCGAATGAGTAATGTCGACCGGAATGCACAACAAGGTGGGAAACAAGTGCTAAAAGCACGGTCGCCCCTAATACATACAGATTGGTGAGGCGATCCGGCACAGACCAGAACAGGGAAAAAATCGCCAGCAGGTATCCCGCAAGATATGGTCCGTGGGCATAACGGACGCGCCTTGGATCCAGTATGTAACCCATGATGATCAGAACAGTTGCCCACCCAATCCAGGGTAAAGCGAACTGAACAGAAGAGAGCGAACTGTAAGCAACCCATGCCAAGGTGTAAGGGAAGAAGCTCAGCCAGGCAGCGAGGTGAGTAAAAATAGATCTATGGTAGATACTCGCCCATAGAGCATAAAAAGCTACCGCCAGCGTCTGCACGCTGATAACGGCGTTGATGTCCATGGTTCCTTCAAGAAAACGGATATTGCCGGTCAGGAAATGAGCTGTAGATGGCGCACTGACCAATAAGCTGGCAATAATGTAAAACTGCCCTGCTGTCTGAAACGACCAGGCGTAGGTTCGCTCTACTCGCCGCAGCCATAAAGCCAAACCAATATAGGTCAAAGCTGGAAGACTGAAACCCAGCCATTGGTAGCCATCAGGGACGCTAAATTGGTCTAGGAGTAGCACACACCAGACTGGGAATGACCAAGCGGCCGCCCAAACGAAAATTCCTCGCAAGAGGTCACTCAACCTCCCCCCGCTTGTTCCAAAAATGGCCGATATGAGGTCGTCCCAGGTACGATGGAGGTTGAAGTGCACCAGTAGAGCTGATCCAGTGGCAATTACAATCCATAAGCCCAAGGTCCACAGCAAGGCACCTGGGGCAAACAATGTCCACGAAACCGCGAATAAGGCCAGGGTGTAACCACCCAAATAAACCCCGTGGGCGTAACGTTCGCGAGATGGATCCAGTGCGACTGCCAGGGCAAGATGCACAATGGCTAACCCGGACCAGATAACCGCGTACTGGGGCGTGGTAAGCCTCGCCCCGAAGAGTATTTCCGAATAACCAATAAAGAACAAAGTCATAGGGAAAAATGCTAGCAAAGGCTCCAGGTAGAGAGGCCAGCGCGAACGGTGAAGCGCGGCTGCGAGAAAGGCCAGCCCTACCGCCATAGCCTGCGCCAGGATCACAGGAAAGTAGTTGCTCACCTGCATACCAGAGAATGCTTCTCTTGTTGGGAAGATAGTCAACGAAAGTCCAAGAACGTTCAGTGTTATCACACCTGCACCCAGCGGGAAGCGGAAGGCAGTCAGCCAATCCACTTTGGGGCGCGCAATAATCCGTTCCACCAGTAAATAAACGAAAGCCAGTCCCACCCAGCCTGCAGCGTAATACTCAAAGGGAACATCCAGCAGTCTGAGTATCTGCGAGTAAGCCAATGCGGCTGTTAAGGCGCTCGCCCAGGCAAAGGCTTGTTCCCGAAAGCGATAGGTACTGAAAATGTACAAGCTAGTGACGATCAGCGAAACCGCAACACTTACCCACTGTAATTCAACAAAATAAAATCCGAAGCTTCCAGCAAGTGATGCTGCGACGACCAGTACTGATAACAGGTAGCCGATAATATAAACCGGTAATGCATACAAGAAGCGATAACGATTTATCAGAAGCCCGATAGGGATATAGCCGACACTCGCTAGAAGTGCGTACGCCAGCGTATAGGTGCCTGGGTTCAAAGGAGAAACCTGCAACGATAGCTGAAACGGCCAGATAAATAATACTGCAGCCAGAATAATCTCCTCGATACGACGATAGATCACCGCTAACAGAGCGAGTGAAGCTACATCCAGATAAAGAACGCTCAGCAAGGCATACGCATCATTGAATGCCACTCCCACACCAGCCAAACCTAAGATATAAGCGAAGAAATGTATTGGCAGGCGGTAAGCGACCTTACGCATGGACAGCGCCTGTCCGATCACAACGTAAGCCAGACCGAGCCCTGAGAGCACCACGCCCAACCATTCTTTATCAAGTGGTATGTTATCCCAGCCCACAGCAATCCAGATGGGCACCAACAAACCTATAGGCCAAAAGAAAATTGATTGGCCTACACTGTTAGGGAATAGCAAGTTGATATACCTGGAGAGCACCGGGTGCCGGTCGCTGTCGTGGAAAATGGCTGAGGTCAGATAAAACAGGATCATGCCGCCCAATGCAAAAAGAGTTGGCGTATTGAACCAGGTATCAGCAGTGAAAAGGTAGTTGCCTACCAGACCAGCCGCCCCAATAGGGATGAGCAGCTGTGCCCAGACCATGAGCCAAACAACATACTTCTCAGCTGAGCGCAGTAAGATGGCCACTACCAGGTAAACCAAAGCTAAACCGGTCCAGGCCGCTATCAACCAGGCACTCCATTGAGGGATTTGAGCGTCTAACAGCGTGCGACTTACTGCCAGGCTGACCGGCACCAGGAACAGGCTACCCGCAAAGGCTACCAGGATTGGACGATGGAAGATGTACGCCCATAGCCCCAGTACAAGAGATGACAAGCTAAGGGCTAATACGCCAGCCCATAACTCGAAGACCAAGGTAATAAAACCAGCCAGTGTAGCCATAATGATTAAAACGGAGCCGGCGATGTTGAAGGCCATGGTGTAACTGGGCCGGAGTGCAAAATCCTGGGATAAACGTCTGTTCAGAAAGCGCCCCAAGAGCATATATAGTGTTGCTATAATTGCACCGATAGTTGCGTACCATTCATCAGGCAAACCAACAGCCCATAAGGTGAAACCGGTCGCCCCGATGGAGATCCAAACCCCAGCGTGGGAAAAGATCTTGGCAGGAAATCGCCAGGCCAGCAATCCGTATCCAAGCGCAGCCAACCAGAAAGCCGCGCTGAGAGCATAGGCTGAACGTTCTGGCACTATAAGAACTAGTACCAGACTGACTGGTATGAGGATCTGTGGCAGGTAACGAGTAGCGCGCGCGGGTTCATGCCATTTCTTATCTACTGACCTGAGTCGAGCAGCGACGATAATCAGCAGCACGCCATAAGCAGTCAGCGTAACTATTCTCCACGCGATGGGCAATTGGGCTAAAAAGGTAAGCGCGAGTATCGTGCTGCCACCAGCAATCAGGGTGATGTAATCAAAGAAAATCCCAGATGATCGCCATGCGGTGAGCGCGTAAGCGAAAGTACAGATCAACGAAGTGAATAACCAATAAAGATATGGATCTACAGCCAGGCCTCCGAACTGGTAGATGGCGGCAAGATCGACTGCTATCAGGAGCGCGCCGATACCGGTCAACACACCACCAGCCTGGGGCAATTTGAGCTTCGAGCCCACCAGCCAACCGGCCAAGTAGAATACCGTCGGTACAGAGAAAATAAAGACCGCTTGCACTGCTGAAGGGAAGATTTCCCAGAATAGCACTACCAGGATGGTCAGGGAAATCACGATCATAAAGGCACCCAGGTAGAGCACACCACGTAGCAGCGCACCAGAGACTGCAGCCTGTAAGACTTTATCCCAAACTTCGCCCCAATCGAAAGGTGGTTTCTTAGGCTTCGGTGGGGCCTTGCGGACCGGCCTGGCCGGTGCTACGACCGGGATCTTTTCTTTAGGCGGAGCAAATGGTTTGGGCTTAGTCGCTACAGGTTTAGGGGTTGCCACGGCTGGAGTGACTTTCTCAGGTACGCTTTCAGGCGGTGTAGCTACAACAGAAGCGACTGGTTCCATATCGGGCTCGAGCAGTACTTGCCGTTGAGCGAGCAGGTAGTTGTAAAGTTCATGATATTCCTGCTGTCCGCATCGAATGGAGGGTTCCCTAGCCCAGCCTGGTAACATATCAATGGCAAACTTGATTATCTCCAAAGGTGATAGATTCTTATCGGAGCGCTCATCTAAATCTATTTTTACGTCCATGATCTGCTTGCCAAGATACATTCTGAGGTCATTCGCGAACCTGGCGCTGATCACTCCCGCTGTCCACCACTTGGACACCTCGATTTGCGTGGCTTTCATTAGAGCATATTGCCTCAACTTGGCGAGGTGAGTACTGCGTTGGGCTTGAATCTGATCCTTTAGTACCTGGGAGTCACCCAGACTGAGCACATTGGCCGCATACCAGTTTGTGATAGAGGCCAGCGCGAAATTATAAACTTCCAATTCCCGTGGAGATTCAAACTTCACAGACCGTTCTCCAAGCTCAGCACGCAATTGTCGCGATTGCCGAACCAGGTATTGGCGTAAATTCGCAATAACCTCCGGGCTTATTCTGGCATTTTTACACCAGCCTGGAGCGCGCTCGAGAACACCCTGCACTAAGCCCAACTCCTGCAGGACCTCTTCGGGTGGGCGAACTTTGATGCCTAGTGATTCAAGCACACTAGCCTGACTCGCTTCCACCTCAGCCAGCAGAGATTTGGCCTGATCGCCAAGCTTTATTTCATGGTTCCGGATCCAATTATGCAGGTATTCCAGATATTGATATTCCTCGAAATTACCGCGTTCATAACTTTGTCCGCAATGGGAGCATTTTATTCTTTGAGATTTGTCAGTTTTGTGGTGACAATGGGGACATTTCATTATTGGTCTCCTTCCTATTAGTAGGTCAGCTGCAAACCGTCAAAAAATGTCATTTCAAGTTGTTCAACGCTCAATGCGTCGATCTTATTATGGTTCAACCACGGCGCATTCTATCTCCTGCACCATTTTATCTTCGATAAAGAGTTGGATGCTCAACGTGCCTGTTCCCCAGGAGGGTGCGGAGAACATGGCGACGTGGAAACCAGCCTCTCCACCATCCCACCACCCCAGATTATTCATCGACATACCATTTTCCGGGGCCCATTTATGGCTCCACTCCATACCATCTTCCATGTTGCGAAACGGAAACATGATATATGCAAATATGTCATCAGTGATAAAAGTGGACGTAGGAGTATCGGGCTCCATATCACCATCCGTATCCCGGGTACACCACGGTGGCCCAAACCAGGGATCGGTGGAAAGTATTTCTCCTGGAGGTGACCAGCTTGGATATGATTCAGCTGCCGTATTGTCGGTCAATCTTGTTAACCCACTGCCATCCGCCTTCATCACGTAAATTTCGTAGTTATTATCACGATTAGAGGTAAAGGCAATCAATTGGCCGTCTGGAGACCAGGTCTGGTATAGATCATCAGCTGGGTCCTTGGTAAGTCGGGTTACATTGCTCCCGTCTTTGTCCATCACATAGATATCCACGTTGCCATCACGGACAGATAAAAAAGCAATCCGGCTACCATCAGGAGACCAGGCTGGACCTGCATCAATGGTGGTATTTTCCGTTAATTGGGTTATATTGCCCCCATCAGCATTCATTAGGAATATCTCAGCATCGCCATCGCGGTCAGACTCAAAAGCGATCTGGCTGCCGTCATGCGACCAGGAAGGATGTCCATCAAGAGCCGGATTATTGGTCAGTCTCCTTACCCCGCTGCCATCCGCATTCATCGCAAAGATTTCGCTATTACCGTCACGTTCCGATGTATATGCTATCTGCTCGCTGTCCGGTGACCAATCTGGTACACCATCCATGCCTGGATTGTCGGTTAAGCGAGTAAGTCCGCTTCCATCTGCATTAATCACGTAAATTTCGAAATTCTCATCATTTCGATAAGATGCAAAAGCAATTTGGTCTCCAGAAGGCGACCAGGCTGGCCAATTTTCATAATAAGGGTGTATTGTCAAGACATTTGCATCACTGGTGCCATCAGCATTCATGACAAATATTCCAAGCGCACCATCACGATCAGAAGCGAAAGTAATAAGACCCGCTTCTACCATCGCATTTGGGTCTGGCTGCGGTTGAGCATTCAAATCATATAAAACTTCACGTACATCTTGTTCGTCATCTGGGGCCAAACCTAATTCCAGGGCGGTCTCCAGGTCTGTTATGGCGATATCTGGTTCTGAGAATTCTGCGTGAATCAAACCTCGTGAATAGAAGAATTTTGCAACTTGAGGTTTGAGTTCGATAGCTTGATCTAAATCGTCAATAGCTCGGTCGTAATCGCCCAGGTCGTTGTAAGAGAGCCCACGGTAGTAGTGAGCCCAATCAAGTTGTGGGTCGAGTTCGATGGCCTGGTCTAAGTCGGCGATGGCTTGCTCTGGATCGTCCATGACCCAGTAAACGAATCCACGTTCATAGTAAGACCAACCTTTTTTTGGGTCGAGTTCGATAGCCCGGTCTAAATCGGCGATGGCTTGGTCGTAATCGCCCAGGTCGGCGTATGCGATGCCTCGATAGTAATAAGCCCACATAAATTGTGGGTCGAGTTCGATGGCTTGATCTACGTTGGTGATGGCTTGATCTAGATCACCCATGTTGTAGTGAGCTTCGCCAAGTAATGCGTAAGGTTCGGCAAACTTTTCATCAAGTTCGATAGCCCGGTTAAGATCCTCGATAGCTGACTCATAATCTTCTTGGAACATAAAAGCGTACCCTCGCTTTGCATAAGCAAGGCTATATTCTGGGTCCAGCGTAATTGCTTGTTCAAAGTCTGCGTTTGCGAGATCAAAGTCGTCTTTGTAAAAGGCATAAATATTTCCACGCCGGACGTAAGCTTCAACAAACTCCGGATCAAGCGCGATGGCTTGGTCAAAATCAGCGATGGCAAGGTCATAGTCTTCCATGATTGCGAAAGCCCGACCACGATTAGTGAACATTTGAGGCGTCTGTGGATCAAGACCTAACTCGATGACTTTTTCGAAGTCAGCGATTGCGCTCTCCTTATCATGGTCGCCGTAATAGGCCAATCCGCGGTTGAGGTAAGCCTCAGCGTATTCAGGATCAAAGGAGATGGCTTGCATAAATTCCTCAATGGCCAGTTCCCACTTTTTCTCCAATCGAAAATCTTCGCCACGCAGGTAATGCCCTTCGGCAACTTCACGGGCTGTTGGCGTGGTTGTTGTGGTGGGAACTTGCGCAGTTCGAGTTGCAAAGATATCCCCAGCCATCTGAGTGGCGGTGGCATCCAGCTCTTCTTGAGGTGCTCCACAGGAAATAAGAAATCCGAGCACGATCAGGGAGGAGACCCACATTGGTAGACCTTTTGAAATTAATATTGTGCGCATGATTGCTCTCCTTTCGAGATTTGCGGACTATGAATACTTGTCTACCATTATCCAAATCAGAACTGCCAATACAAGCTATCGAACTGCCAAAAACTGCCAATTTTTATAGATGTAGAGTATTTGGTTGATTTTTCGTTGATTTACTGTCTTTAAAGACCTCCCTGAACGGTGAAATTAAATAGCCCACATAAACCCCAAGTGGGGCTATGCGGGCTTTGTGTGATGTTTTGCTGATCTTATGCGATCAGTTCAGTGCCGCTTCCATTTCCTCCAAGGCGCGCGTCACCGAGCGGATAGCCGACCGGCGGGTGCGGTTGAAGGTGCCTTCGGAGATGTAGAGTCGCGACATGATGTCGCGGTTGAGCTTGTCCTCCAGATAAGCGTCGTGCAAGATCAGGTAGGGATACCACTCGCGCGGTGCAGGTTCGCCAGGGTTTTGCCCATCGGGGCGTAGTTTACCCACCGCCTCGGCGATGATCGTATACACCGCTTTCCCCTGGTCGATATGTGTCACCGCGCCTGCGGGTAAACGCTGCTGCACGAGATTTAGCTCCACTAGCGGGGTATCGCCCAGGAAGGCGTAATCGAAGAGGTTGCGCAGGAGGGGCGCGACGTCGACGTCACGCAGCGCGAGCTCGAGCTCGCGTTCGCCCGCGACGCCCTCCCTCGCAACCGGGTGGAGGCGGAGCTGCGCG
>DAOVXM010000069.1 GCA_030636125.1 Chloroflexota bacterium
AAAAAAAATTCATCCGTCGTGTCGAGACCAGCGTTCAAAGCGTTACCGCGTTGATCGACGAGCTGCTCGATCTAGGCCGCATCGAGGCCGGACTTGATGAGCGCAAAGAGCCTATTCCACCTGAGGCTCTAATCCGCTACACCACAGAAAGTTTTTTGCACAGGGCTAAGAAGAAATCCCAAACCATTGAGCTAGAAATTCAACCTGATCTCCCCCAGGTACTCGGCAACCCAATCCGGTTGCGGCAGATGTTATCCAACCTGATTGGCAACGCCATAAAATATTCGCCTGAGGGCAGCCAGATCAACATTCACGCCGCAACTGAAAACGGGCAAGTTATCCTGCAAGTTAGAGATAATGGTATCGGGATTCCCCTTGCCGACCAATCTAAAATTTTCGACAAGTTCTTCCGGGCTAGTAATGTGCCTGAGGGTATACCCGGCACCGGTTTGGGACTGGCGATCGTCAAATCAATTGTTGAAAACCACGGGGGGCGTATCTGGGTGGACTCCAGTCCAGGTCAGGGGGTAGTTTTTTTTGTTGTCCTGCCAGTCCTTGGGTAATGCTTCAAGAGACTCTATAACCCTCTCATTTCTATAGAAATCGCGCATCATCCCCTTTAAACCGCCTCCGCCGGAGCGGTGAGGATGAGCCCGGCGGAGGCTTTCGCCAAAGGAGGAAACAGCGATGAGCATCAGGAGAGTATCCTGAAATCCCATTTTCTTAATCATACAAGATAACGGTCTTTACGTTCATTGTCAAATATCATGAGTTATAGGTGATATTCCTCCCAAGATAAAGTGACACAATTTTCGTTTCTTACATCGCCGAAAGAGGATGCCAAAACTTCCTCATCGTTAGCCAATAATTAAATAGGGATATTTACTTTGAGTCAACGCTGGCGATAAAATCCGCCACCAGTTGCACCACTTCAACAGTGGATCGGTAGGGACGCGCCTGCAGATAAGGGCTGGTATTGCCTGTAATCATCTTCGATACGCGCTTGCCTTGCCGGTAACAACACAGAACGGGTATTTTCCTCCCCAAGGCATAGGATATCTCATACCCTACGCCATGTGAAGGCGTGCTGACTTCAGCAATTAACGCATCACTGGCATCTATCCAGGCAATATCGCGAGTATAGACCTGCTCAGGGTCAACCACCGCCTCCAGGGTCATCACTTCTGGGTGAGCCAGATGGGCTGTTGGTACTTGGTGACCATCGGCTTTTAATGCTCCCACAATTGCCTGGTAAACCATCTCGTCTTCACGCCCGCCCGTAATGGAACATGCAAAGTAGATCTTCATCGTTCCCGCCAGGATGCGACCACTTTAGTGAGTTCGGCCGCCAGGGAGGGAACAAACAGCAACGGCAAGATAAATCGCCATTGATCCCAGCTCAAAGGCACAGTATCGAAAACCGGGTTCAAGAAAGGTATATAGATCACCGCCAGCAGTAAAACGGCTGAAAAGACCACTGCATAGTTCATCAAACGATTGGAAAACACACCAATTTTAATCACCGGGATCCGTTCCGATCGGGCTGTAAAAGCGCGCAGCAACTCTGAGAATGAAAGTGTCACAAATGCCATTGTCCTGGATATTTCAGGCTGGTCCGGAAAAAGGCGCAGGCCAATAAAATATGCAAATAATGTCGCCGCGGTAATCGCGATGGTTTGGACGGCGATGCCAGCTTGCATAAAGCGGTTAATGATCGGCTCTGAGGACGGGCGCGGCGGTTGGTCCATAATATCCGGGTCGCCTTTCTCAGTCGCAAGAGCCAGGGCAGGCGCACCGTCAGTGATCAGGTT
The DNA here is from genome assembly GCA_030636125.1 of Chloroflexota bacterium. The sequence continues at coordinate 1,812 of DAOVXM010000069.1, forward strand.
TAACCATAGGAGCTGGATCGCCGTTAGCGGTGAGCTTCCAGTGACCAATGTACCGATGAAGATGGTGGCGATTTCAGCCAGGTTGCAAGACAGCAGATAGTAAACAAATTTGCGGATATTGCTATATATTACCCGGCCCTGCTCAACTGCGGAGATGATGCTGGCGTAATTGTCGTCGGTAAGCACCATATCGGCGCTCTCTTTGGCGACGTCTGTGCCGGTAATTCCCATGGCTACGCCAATATCCGCGCGCTTTATGGAGGGTGCATCGTTGACACCGTCGCCCGTCATGGCAACTACTTCTCCATTGGCCTGCAGCGCTTCCACGATACGCAGCTTGTGCTCAGGAGAGACTCTTGCGAACACGTCGGTCTCCCCAACCCGGCTTTCAAGGGTCTTGATGTCCATTTTATTCAGATCAGGACCGGTAAGCACCTGGTGCCCTGCTTGCATTAGACCAATGGACTCAGCAATAGCTCGCGCCGTCCTTGGGTAATCACCTGTGATCATCACGGTACGGATGCCAGCCTCACGGCCCGTCTCCAGTGCCGGGGGGACTTCCGAACGCGGTGGGTCGATCATACCCACCAACCCTACAAACGTCAGGTCATATTCAAGGTTTTCAGGAGTGATTTCATCCGGCATCTCAGGAACTACACGATAAGCCATTGCCAGGACGCGCAGCGCGTCCTCCGTCATCTGGTCATTCGCAGACAGAATACGTTCACGCTGAGCCTCGTCCAAGGGAATGGCGTAATCGTCCATACGCTGATAATGCGTGCACAAGTCCAGCACTACATCCGGGGCTCCCTTAACTGTAATTACATAGTCGCGATCTTTTGGATCCTCATCTGCAAAAGGTGATAAGTCCTCTGTTCGAGGGTCATGCAGTACATGAACTGTGGTCATCCGCTTGCGCTCTGAGTCGAAAGGCACTTCTTGCACGCGCGGGTAGGCCAGGTTGAGAGCTCGCGCACGCGCCCCCGCTTTGGCAGAGGCGACGATTAAAGCACCCTCCGTGGGATCACCAACCATACGATAGGTCTGCTTCATATCGCTGGCCCCGCTCACCTCCAAATCAGCATCGTTATTGAGGGCAGCTATCCATAAGGTAGTCAAGGCGGCCTGGTAATCCACTGGATTGATGGGCTCACCATCCACCAGAAATTCGCCCTGCGGGCTGTATCCATTGGTAGTGCCTTCAAATGACTGCCCATTAACCCACCCGGCGGTGGCAGTCATCTCATTTTGCGTAAGTGTACCGGTCTTATCGGACCAAATCACCGTCGCCGAACCCAGTGTTTCCACCGAAGACAGGCGGCGGATCAAGGCATTGCGTTTTATCATCTCACGCATACCTAAGGCCAGGCTGATGGTTACCACCGCAGGTAGACCCTCAGGCACTGCGGCGATCGCCAGACTGACAGCAATAATGAACATATCCAGCGGGGCAAGGCCCTGCATCCAGCCTGCCAGGAACACTAGACCACACACAGCCAGTGCAGCCCAGCCCAAAGACCTTCCCAACTGGTCCAAACGACGCTGCAGGGGAGTGGGTTCTTGCTGCACTGATTGCAACATTTCGGCGATCATGCCAATCTCGGTGCGCATGCCGGTAGCGACAACAATACCGCGGCCACGACCATAGTTAACCATAGTTCCCATAAAGGCAGTGTTCTTACGATCCCCCAGGGGTATATCTGACTCGAGACGGACGGAAGCATCCTTTTGAACAGGAACTGACTCTCCAGTTAGCGCAGCCTCTTCCACGCGCAAGTTGATCGCCTCCAAGAGGCGAACGTCAGCGGGTACGTAATTACCTGCATCCAACAGAACTATATCGCCAGGGACGACCTGGCCAGCAGGTATTGCCCGGCGTGAACCATCGCGCAGAACCAGCGCGTCAGGAGCAGCAAGTTTTCTGAGAGCCGCTAACGATTGCTCGGCTCGCCGTTCCTGGAATACCCCCAGAGCGGCGTTTAAAACTACAATCGCCATGATCGCGGCAGCCTCGACATAATCACCTAAAGCTGCTGATATGATCGCGGCGACTATCAACAGAATTACAACGAAGTTAGCAAACTGTTCCCTCAGCATTTGCCAAAATGTAGTTGGAGGGGCCTCCGTCAGTTCATTCGGGCCAAACTCTTGCAAACGCTGTTCAGCTTCTTCAGAGGAAAGTCCTTTCTCCGAAGGTGAGTGCAATTGGTGAAGCACTTCTTCGGCGCCTAAAGCATGCCATCCATCTACATTTGGCGGCGTTGTTTTTATGCGGGGTGAAAACTTTTCACTTGTCATTTATTAAAAGGAATAACCTCCAAAGACCATTAATTTATGGACGATCAATTATACACCCCCATTATGCTTGCCTGATCGACCTGCGATACCCATATTATATGGGTATTGGAAAATAAAACCATTACAATTATGCAAAATAATTACTACTTGTGCTTTGGTTGGGGGAATTATCCGAAAAACTGGCACTCGGGAAATATCCGCAGGTTAGAATGACAATTGTCACATTGTTTTATTCAACCACTTTGCTATAATTTCTCTTAACCACAGAAATTGGTAATTTCCCAGGACGCGGTGAGAACTGCTCTCCCTATCTAAGGCAGAGCAATCACACAAATTGTTGATATCAGAAACCAAGGGAGATGAAATTATGACTTATCTGAATGTAAAGGTACCGGCTGGTGGGGAGAAAATCTCCATTCAAAACGGTGTCCTGCAAGTTCCTAACAATCCAATCATCCCATTTATCGAAGGAGATGGCACCGGGCGCGATATTTGGAAAGCATCCAAGCGAGTGTTCGATGCTGCGGTGGAAAAAGCCTATGGCGGCAAGCGCAAGATTCACTGGATGGAAGTATACGCTGGTGAAAAAGCCTTCAACAAATTCAGCTCTTGGCTACCCGATGAAACTGTCCAAGCCTTCGAGGAGTTCCTGGTGGGCATCAAAGGACCATTAACCACACCTATTGGAGGTGGCATCCGTTCCTTAAATGTTGCCTTACGCAAAGCCTTGGACCTGTATGTATGCCAAAGACCAGTACGTTACTTAAATGGCGTGCCCTCGCCTGTAAAACACCCTGAATACGTAAACATGGTGGTCTTCCGTGAGAACACTGAAGACATCTACGCCGGGATCGAATTCGAGCATGGCACCGAGGACAACAAACGCTTCAAGGAAGTACTCAAAGAGGAATTTCCCGAGGAATATGCCAAGATGCGTTTTCCGGATACAGCAGGCATTGGGATCAAGCCCGTCTCTAAGGAAGGCTCAGCGCGATTGGTGCGTGCAGCCATCAAGTGGGCGCTGGAAAACGACCGGCGCAGTGTGACCCTGGTGCATAAGGGCAATATCATGAAGTACACCGAAGGCTCATTCCGCAACTGGGGCTATGAGGTTGCCGAGGGAGAATTTGGCGACCAGGTCTACACGTGGAACCAGTGGGAGCGCACCAAAGCAGAGCAAGGCGAAGAAGCAGCCAACGCAGAGCAAAAGGCTGCGCTCGATGAGGGCAAATTGCTCGTAAAGGATGTCATAGCAGACATCGTCTTCCAGCAAACGATTACCCGAGCGCGCGAATTCGATATCCTGGCCACGATGAACCTGAATGGTGATTACCTCTCCGACGCTCTGGCGGCTCAGGTAGGCGGCATTGGTATTGCCCCGGGCGGCAATATCAACTACACCTCCGGAAATGCGGTTTTCGAAGCCACACACGGCACTGCGCCCAAGTATGCCGATAAAGACCAGGTCAATCCTGGCTCAGTGATCCTATCCGGCGAGATGATGTTTTGCTATATGGGCTGGCACGAAGCGGCAGACATGATCATCAAAGGTTTGGAGGCCGCCATTGCAGCCAAGACCGTGACCTACGATTTCCACCGTCTCATGGACAACGCCACAAAACTCAAGTGCTCAGAATTTGCTGATGCCATGATACAACACATGGATGACTGAAAAAGTAACAAACTATAATTAGCTGGTGGATTGATCGTCCGCCAGCTTTTTTTATTAATAGGGCTTACGCAGTTTAGCTAATTTGTAGTAAGATTAATTGGACTTGTTTGGTCATAATATTCGATTAAGTGCTGAACGAATTAACCAAAAAACAAGTGTGCGCGGGGGCGTACGGCCCTCACGCACACTTGGTATTTTGGGATTTCCATTGATGGAAAAAGAAATGGACTCAATTAAATCCACATTTTATGGTCTAGCCAGATACCAGGGACGGATCGGACAACTTAGTTTTATCCTCCACCGTTTGACTGGTTTAGGCACATTGCTTTTCCTCAGCGTCCATATCCTGGACACATCCACGGTTTACTTTTTTCCATCGCTCTATGCGGATGCCATAGCCCTGTATCGAAGCACGCCATTTATCATCGGTGAAATTTTCCTGGTATTTAGCGTGATCTATCACGGCGTTAACGGGGTGCGGATTGCCATCTTCGACCTGTTCTCTCCCAAATCTTGGGGGGCCAGCTCGCAGAGCAAAACCGCATTGATAACCCTGGTTATCGCCTTCGTGCTATGGTTACCGGCGGCATTTATTATGGGTCGCAACCTGTTGATCCATAATTTCGGGCTATGACGGAGTTGGACAAATGGCTGAAGCTATCAAGCGAGTAAAAGTCTCCCTAAATTATGAGGGTTTAGCCTGGAAATGGATGCGCTATAGTGGATTGCTTCTGATTCCATTAGCCTGGGGGCATGTATTGATCCAAGATGTGCTGGTTGGTGTTCACCAAATTGACCTGGACTACGTCGCACTGCGTTGGGCAACCCTGGGATGGCGAATCTATGATTTCTTGCTGTTGGCCTTTGCTTTTGCTCATGGCGTAAATGGCCTGCGCCAGGTATTGAACGACTTCATTAAGAACAAAAGGACCATGCGCCTGGTCTCATGGTTGCTGCTCGTTTTTTGGCTGGTGCTCTCCCTGATCGGCGTCATGGCGATCGTTGGAGGGGTACAGCAACCTTAGGGATTACCCATATCGATATAAGAGAGCCCCCCATTGCTGGGGGGCTTGCAAATCCGAGAGACCGGCAGAAACCTGGGTTGATGAAGCTACGATGTAGGCAGCGGTAAGGCGTCGATGTAAGCTACAGTGAAGCGTCGATGTTGGCTTGGATGTGGCTACGGTGTCGTGGTTTCTGTTGCAGTAACCTCGGGAATTGCCTCGGTTGAGGGGGTGGAGAGCGCGGCAGCTTCTTCGGCGGTCTCCGGTACACCAGCCAGGACCCAACGCTCAAAGATCTCAATCAGTTCGGGCTTGAGCGCCCTGGTGGGCGGCATCGGCCCACCGGCATCGATCTCCTGGCGATGGAGCATTAATATTGTATTGTTATTCAGATCACCCGGAATTATATTGGGAGCATTGTCGCCGGTTTCCATGATCTCTGCATAAGTGCCCATCAGATGATTATTGTTCTTCTTGCCTGGTCGATGGCAAGAGATGCAATAGCGCTTTACAATCGATTGGATGTGCACTTCGTAGGAGGGCACTTCATCTGGGCCAAGGGCGGGGACAGCCCCAGCCTGAGCAGCTTCTTCGGGAATCTCAGCACGATCATCCCAAGTGTAACGCATAAAGCTGACGATGGCGCTAATATCACTACGCGAGAGCTCGCCGCCATAGCCCAATCCAAAAGGCGGCATACCCAGATCAGGTTGTCCCAAGTCAGTGATATTAAATAGAGTCTCATCCGAACGGGTGTACATTTCATCCTGGCTGTTTATGGGCTTAAGCACTACACCTTCCAGACCTTCGACCCCGATGATCTCACCCCCCTCCCCATCTGGCCCATGACATTCCACACAGTGGACCGAATATAAATCCTGCCCGAGCACAATTTGTTCACTAAGCGAAGATGCCAGACTGGTCTCTTCTTGTGGAGGTGTGGTAACCGCGGCCATAATGGTCAGCGCGACAATCCCGACCACGATGATGCTCATAAGGACAACCGCGAACTTGCGCTTCTTCCAGTGGCGGAAGGGGCTGCGATCGTAAAAAGGTAACAAGAACAAAGCCAATACGGCAATCGTCGGGATGATGAATGTGCCAACCCACTCAATCTGCCCAGGGAAGAATTTTAGCATCTCGAACAAGAACAAGAAATACCATTCTGGTCTGGGGATATAGGAGGCATCATTCGGGTCAGCGGGAGGTTCGGCAGCTACACCAACAAAGACCGCCAACCCGATCAGGAGTAAGAAGACGGCGAAGGAAGCTAGCAGGTCTTTGTAGATCACATCCGGCCAGAACTTATATCCCCGCTCCTTCTCAATTTTATATTCTTCCAAGTAGGCTTGCTTTTGTTCTTCGTTCACTATAGCACTCCCTACTTAACCTTCTTTTTCTTCTTTGGGAACATTAGAAATCCCGATGCGGATAACCAGGTACATGTGAACGCCGATCATCGCAGCGATCACCGCTGGCAAGAACCAAATATGCACAGCAAAAAAGCGAGCCAGGGTGACTGCGCTCAGATCGGTCCCGCCGCGCAGAACACGCAGCATAAAATCGCCGACAAAAGGAACCGTGCCAACAATTTCTGTACCCACCGTGGTAGCCCAGTAGGCCCGTTGATTCCAGGGGAGCAAATACCCGGTGAAGCCCATCCCAATGGTTGCCAAAAACAATATCACCCCGGTAAGCCAGGTAATCTCACGCGGGTATTTATAGGCCGCGTAATAGAACGTGCGCAACATATGCAAAAACACAAACACGACCATCAAGCTGGCTCCCCAGTGATGCACACCTCGGATCAGCCAGCCAAAGGTGACACCGTTCATAATGTACTGGATGCTGTTATAAGCATCAGCCGGCGAAGGAACGTAATAAACCGCCAGGAACATGCCAGTAAGACCCTGAAGCAAAAACAGGATAAGCGAAGCGCTGCCCAACGTATACCACCAATTTACCTTGGGAACCTTACGATCCAAGACGGTGTCATATATGCTGTACAGCCCCAGGCGCTCATCCAGCCAGGTCATAACTTTTTCAGCCATGGCTATCCTTCCACAAAAATGAACAAATTGCCATCCTCAATCTTATTCTCATATTCCCATAGCGGTTCTGGGGGTGGTCCGGCGACGACCTTGCCCTCAACATCAAAGATTCCATCATGGCATGGACAGACGTAGACCTGTTCATCTTCCTCCCAGTGCACACGACAACTCAAATGTGTACACCAGCTGGAGAATACCGTCATGTCATCCTGGCTCTCACTGTAACGCATCACGTAAGCGCCAAAGCTAATAACCGTTTTCTCCCAACCATTCACCGTAGAGCGAGTGAAACTGAACAAAGTCGGAATGCCAACCGGGTAAC
>DAOVXM010000193.1 GCA_030636125.1 Chloroflexota bacterium
AACCGCATTCGGTTAGTGACGGGCTCGCGGTCTACTTCGTTGGCAGCGGCGAACCGGTTCTCCTATTCCCGTACCCCCACGGACATACAACAGCTCCCATGGCTGAGGGACCTCTCGCGGAAAATCTCCTCGGCTTAGGTAGAACTGTAATCACTTTCGATGTTCCCGGTGCTTATCGATCGACTAGGCCCCCAGCTGTTGATATGGATGAAATGATCAATTGCGCCAATGAGACTCTCGACCTCCTTGGAATTGAAGGTCCCGTAGATGTGGTCGGGCACAGCATGGGTGGGCTAGCCGCATTGGCTTTTTCGATTGAACATCCCGAACGAACAAACAGGCTCGTTCTCATCGGTACTTTCTCTGGCTTACCTTCCGCAATCCGGTGGGGCATGCCGGGCAGCAGTTGGAACGTCTTTGAGGCCGATTATTGGAACTTTATGATATGGGGGCTGCGGGTGGTTTCTGGCAGGGGGGACCTTGCCCTCCATAAAAAGTTGCAAAACATTATGGAGGCTGCGAGTTACCAAAACAAGAGGTTATTTACTCCTGTTGAGATTGAAGGGGACGACTATAAGAAGGGGATTCCCATCCGCATGATCTGGACAAAGAAAATTCGAGGGCTCACCTACGCTAATAGGTTCGAATTGGTACAGTCCCCGACCATGGTGCTGGCAGGAAAACACGATCCAGAAGGACCGCTGCCTTGCTCTGAGGAGCTCTTCGAAGGGATATCGCATGCGAGGCTGGTCATTTTTGAACGGAGCGGGCATTATCCCTTCGTCGAGGAAAACTCGCGCTTTACAGAGGCTCTGGATGTCTTTCTCCATGGGGAAGAAAAAACTTGATGACTACCCTTACGATTTACTTGCTTTCAATTTCTCTACTGCTTATAGCTGCCGTGGTCATCTTGAGGATATTTGTACGACGTGATTACCATCGAAGAGGACATTTATCTGTTATATCTTCTGTTCTCCAGGCTCTTCTATTTTTCGTATATGGTGGTTTTCCATACATTTATCTTCCTGGTGAATGGCCAGTGTCGCATGTTAATCTTGTCCTTCGGGTCATAGGGTTGACATTTATAACCTTCGGGCTGGCTATTATACTTTTTGGTGTATTTCGGTTAGGGATACTTCGATCGTTTGGTCGGCAAACGGGTGTGTTGAAAGAGACTGGCTTTTATCGAGTGACGAGGAATCCTCAGGTCTTGGGCTGTGTATTGTATGTGATCGGTTTTGTTATGCTCTGGCCTTCATGGTATGTCTTGGGCTGGGGACTATTGTTCGCGCCAATCATTCATATGATGGTGCTTACAGAAGAGGAGCATTTACTTAATATTTATGGTCAGGATTACCAACAGTACTGCAACCGGGTTCCACGGTATCTTGGATTTCCGAAGGAGGGTAATGGCTCGGATTCTGACCAAAGCGGTTAGAGTTCCTGGAACCTGGCATCGATCCAGGATTTCCTGCTGTGAGTGGATTGTTCGATGTCAGCTCTCTGGCTTTTTGTTAAACTTAGTGTCAAGAATGAATCATTGGGCGGTGTCGCTAATACGTCGAGAGAAAACACCAGCTTCAATCCAGTGTACGACAATTAGGGACAGCCCAGTCAGAATAGCTATACCAGCGACTAGCGGAAGAATTGTTCCGTTGTAGCTCTGGCCAATCAACATCCCCATCATGATGGCTATCAGGGTTGAGAGCGAACCGACTACCGCTGCACCAATGCCAGCAATATGTCCCAACGGCTGCATGGCCAAAGCATTATTATTTCCATACAATATACCGATGCCAAAAAACACAGCCATCAGATAGGCAATCAAGAGCCCCAAAGGTGGCTGGCTATTGGTAAACAGAACCATAGCTAGGGCAGCGCTAGACAGCGCGAATACCATTAGCAGGGACCATCTAACCAGAGACCTCATACCAAAGCGCATCACCAGTCGCGCATTGAGTAAGGATGCCAATCCAAGGGATAGCGCGATCACGGCAAAATAGAGGGGAAAAAGCTCCCCTAGAGCATATTGCTCCTGAAAAACCTGCTGAGCCGAATTCAGGTAGCCAAGATGCGCACCGCCAACCAGGCCGGCAGTCACAGTATAGCCTAATGCAGGCCTAATTCTTATGATTTCGAGGGTCGTCTTGAAAATCCTGCGCAGCGAAAATGGAGCCCGGTTTTCTGGGGCCAGTGTCTCTGGCATACGTAGCGCAAACCATACCATCGTGATGACTGCCAGCAGCACAAAGCTGCCAAAAATGCTGCGCCAGCCCGCGAAGAGAAGGATTGCCTGTCCCATTGTGGGGGCGACCATGGGCACCAGGATAAACACGGTCATGATAAAGGACATCACCCGCGCCATGGCCCGACCTTCATAGCGATCGCGCACCAATGCTAGCGTGACCGATCGCGGTGCGGAAATACCAACCCCCTGCAAGATGCGACCAAACAGCATCATGGGGTAACTGATGGCTAAGACGGATAATATAGAGCCGGCGATAAACAATCCGTAGCCGGCGTAAATGGCCGGCTTGCGTCCCACCTTGTCAGAGAACGGCCCAAAGAACAACTGGCCAACGGCCAAACCCAAGAATAAAACGGAGACTACCAACTGACGGTCATTTGCATTTTGTACGTTCAGATCGCGGCTTATTTGAGACAAAGCGGGCAGCATCGCGTCGGTGGACAATGCCGTCAGTGACATCATCATGGATACGAGGATTACAAATTCAACCAGAGATGGATATACTTTGCTTTTTGTCGACATCAGGAAAATTTGCCTAAAGGGCTTTCATCCCTTTGGGTCCCTCCTTAGTTGGTTGTGGATCTGTGATGCGTTCAATAATTGGATTATCCAGAAATAGCCATGATAACCAAGCTGGAAATGGAATTTGTCGTCGCCGGTGTTGCAACGCGTAATAATGCGGGCCAGCTTGCTTTACTCAAATCAATCCAACTTTGAAAATATTGTTTACCAGATGAACAACAGTAGTAGCGGCCTCTATTGACACAGGAAAGAGCAATACAAAAGTTGGCATCATCATTGTTCTCAAACCGAAGCCGGAGAAAAATGTAAGTTGAACTCGAGTCTATATTCGCTGAATGGATTTTTTTACTGTACCGCGGCCAGCTTTTGTCCTAATTGATAGGCTTGCTCCATCAAGGCTGGTTGTTTCTCGGCATCACCCATATCATTGGCTGTACCATGGACGATTCCGGCCACCTCTAAGCCTACATAGCGGCAGATACCTTCAATCGTGTAAATGACAGTGATACCACCGGATGTGTACAGATCTGTATCACCATAAACCATGACAAGCGCGAGCTGTTTCCCTGCAAGTTCAAAACCGGAGGGGAGCTCCATCGCGTACCAGCGGTCAATGCATAGCTTCATCTGGGCAGTGAGACTGTACCAATAAACGGGTGTTGCGATCACGATCGCGTCGGCAGCATGCAATTTTGGGTATAAGGTTTGCATATCATCACCGATAACGCAGCCGTCTCCATTCTCCTGGCAGAAATCACAAGCATCGCAAGGCCTAATATCCATGTCATGGAGATAGATGCTTTCAACAACTGCGCCTACTTCTTTTGCCCCTAAGGTTAGTTGATCCGCCAGTGCGGCGCTGTTCCCCTTTTCTCGTGGACTTCCATTTAATATCAGGATCGATTTGCTCATTGGTTGCCCTCCAATACCTCTAAAATTGTCCACCTAGCACTTTCTCTCCAGTAGGTCCTGGGCTGCCGCCGGCTGGCTCGACGGTGATGCCGAACTGCGAATAACTGATCAAATGCTTGGGGGATTCAACCGATAGGGAGCCGTAACCCTCTGCACTCACCGGCGAAGCTGGAACCACCATTCTGATGAGCGATTTCGGCATCGGACCCATCAGCATTGCCGGGATTCTCAACACGGAAGATGAGATCAAGCTGTCGTTTACTTTTGTTGCAAGACCGTGAGGCCCAAGGCACATCAGTATAAAGGTTTACTGAACATCTTGAGTGTATTTTAAATAACTTCATCACACAATATTGCATGCACCAACAGGAACCCCGAGAGGATTACTCATCTTGAAAACTGGAAGGCGCTTCCTCACCATCTGGATATCGATCAACCCAGTCTCCTTTTTTCCATGCTTGCCAAAGTTGTGCGGCCATCTGTGGCTCAATCTGGAAGTTCGTGTTTTGGGTTGGGAAGGGCATATCGATCTCGGCGGCATCCAACGCATCCTGCAGGACAGAGTGTACCCGGTCAATGACGCTTTGTGTGTCCACATATGAATCGATCCACCACCTTACTCGAAAAATCATAGCCGAGTCACCCATCTCATGATACAGAACATCCACCGGCTTGTCATCGAGCACACCATCAACCTGGTAAACCATTTCAGTGATCAAGCTGCGTACTTTCGTGATGGGAGTACCATACCCGATTCCCACATGCGTTTGGATACGATAACGTGGATCGGGGAAAGTGTAGTTGACGACCTCGTTTTTGCCGATGATGGAGTTGGGTACAATCACCATGCGATTGTCTGGGGTTCGGATACTAGTTGTCCGAAAACCGATGTCAGTGACATCGCCCCATGTTTCGACATCTTTGATCTCAATGCGGTCGCCAATGCGGAATGGGTGGTCAATCAGGATGATAAGACCGGCAATGAAATCAGCGATGATGTCCTTAGCAGCCAAGGATAAGGCCAGACCGCTAAAACCAATTATTGTGGCGAAAACGATCACCTCCACGCCAAAGTGTGATAGCAGGATGACGATACCTGCCAAAATGATCATGATGCGTCCCAACAGGACCACGAGCTTGATGAGCGGCGCAAGTTCATTCTCACGCCCGGTCTGACTTACCTTTTGAGAGATCACTTGATCGGTCGGCTCAACCAGGTTCCAAAAAATACGCAAGAAAAAGAACAACCCCAGGATGAAATAGACATCAACCAGGGCAGTCTTCAGTACCACACCAATAAAAGTCAGCCGTATGGTGGCCAAATGCAATGCTAAGAGTACCACCAGCCAACGGATGCCGGGTCCAGCGGCTTCCAGTAAGCGGTCATCCAATTCGGTGGGGGTACGTGCCACAGCCCGAGGTAGCGCACGCCGGATCAACCAGGTACCAACCATGTATCCGACGAGAACTACCAGCAGTGAAATCCCCACGATGATCCAATCATCAATCCCCAATCCCAGAAACGTTTGCTCATCGATGCCCAGTTCACTGACAACGCGAGAGACCTCCTCCTCGAATAAACCAGGTGCAGCAGTGGGCACTGGCGTCCGAGTGGCAATCTCCCCTTCCAATAGACCCGCATCTCCACCTGGTTGATCGATTTCATGGCTAGGAGGTTCCGCGGTTACGGCCACCACCGAGGATGGTGTCGTTGGCTGGGTTTCCGGAGTGTCAGCAGTGTCCGTTCCGGCACAAGCTGCCATAAGAAAGAACACAGGAATTACAACAAGGATAATCAGTTGGTTCGCTTTTTTCTTCATCATGTATCTCACACAACGAAGTCGACTATCTGCTTCATCATCACTGGTTGTATTTCTCTTCTGAGAAGTGATCTCGATACAGCCGTCGCTGCCGGATTGAGAGCAATATCAACCCAACACCACCAACAGTGGCCCAGGCAGCCGCGACCCAAATGACCGCTCGATGGGGGTTTTCTGGTGAGGCCAATACCAACACCCCTAAACCGAGTTCTGTTATTCCGAGTAGAAAACTACTCAATGTCCATTCACGCCCTTCACTGTGACTCGACTGGAAACCTCCGAAGATGTGGACCAGGCCTGTAAGTACTGCGATTACCCCAAACATAATAGGGAATACCTCAGGGGCTATGATGGGGGCAGTTCGA
>DAOVXM010000284.1 GCA_030636125.1 Chloroflexota bacterium
GAAGCGCAGGCTGAGGCTACTGATAAACTTGGTCCCTTAAAACCGTAATCGATTGAAACCAATCCACTGCCCCCATTGCGCATCAACATAGGAATAACAAATGGGCTGATCCGTCTGGGACCGGTTTCCATGAGCTTGAACATACCATGTTGAATGGTTGTGAGGCCTCCAATGGCCGAAGAAATGATCACGCTCGCGCGGCTTGGGTCCTTCACTGGAATTTGGAGTCCGGACTGGTGTATAGCTTCTTGAGAAACTACTCTCGCAAATTGTTCGAAACGATCAAGTCGCCGTGCTTCACGAGCAGGCATATAATCGACCGGATCGAAATCCTTGACCTCACAAGCTATTTTCACCAGGTATCCCGTTGTATCGAAGTGGGTTATTAGACCAACACCAGAAACCCCACGAAGCGCATTTTGCCATGACTCTTCCGCAGAAAGTCCCAAAGGGCTTACCGCCCCCATACCGGTGATAACGATTCGTTCTGCCATGTATTCCTCCCAAATATCTTTAGTAAGTAATTTAATGAACCTTGAATTTCTGATTTAACCAGTATCACTCTTTAAACCAGATCCTGTCAGGATGACCACAACCGGCTCAGGAGTATTACCAGCTATTTGCGCAAGCGCACCCCAGATAACTGCAGAGGTCAACTCAACATATAACCCACGGCGGGACAATTGGTTCCGCCCAGGCTGGATCTCTTCTTCATCCACCGCCAGGAAGGTACCATGATGTTCATTTACCATGCGCAGGACTGCATCACCGCGCAGCGGCTGGTGAACACGGATCCCTTCTGCCAGGGTCTGCCCTTCGGCCACCCATCCAAGACCAGCTGGGCCATAATTGAATAAAGACCATAGTGGTGCACAAGCTCGCGCCTGTACGCCTACCAGTTTAGGTATTTGGGACAATTTTCCCGATTTTCTTAATGCCTCAAACCCACGACCCAGTCCCAATAACAAACCTCCCTGTCCGACCGGTGAAACGATCGTGCCTGGAGAGCCTCCAAGCTGTTCAACCAATTCATACGCAATAGTAGCATAGCCAGGCAGGTTAAAAGGTAGATAAGCATGACTAGCGTAGATGGCACCTTTATCTGTTTCACCTCTCACAGCCTCATTAGATTTTGAGCGCTCACCTTTTATCTGCACAACCTCAGCCCCATAGGCTTCGATCTGGCGGCGTTTGGGACCAGAAGCAGATTCAGGCATAAAGATGCGCGCCTTAATTCCCGCCCGGGCGCAATAGGCTGCCAGGGATGAACCGGCATTGCCAGATGAATCTTCCACTACCGTTCGAATCCCTCGGGCATATAGTTCGCTCACTAGCAGTGCGCTCCCACGGTCTTTGAAGGAACCGCTAGGGTTGAGGAACTCGCACTTAAAGGCTATTTGTTGACCGAAAGCCTCACCCCAAACCAAGGGAGTATTGCCCTCTCCTAAGGTTACGGTAGGCGCATCCGCAGATAGATTAAAAGTGTGACGGTATCGCCACAATCCGGGCTGGTTCAGTTCTATCCTGCTGGTATCAAAGCTTGGTGTGGATACATAATCAAATATACTGCCACAATCGGAGCAGCGATAGGGAATGCCATGATCAGGGTATGGGTGTTTGCAATTCGTACAAACGATCTCACTCATAAAGTAACTGGTCCTCAATCTAAGGTGTTTGGTGAATAACTACCTTCCACCCAAGTCTCACCATGCGGTCCTACTTCTTTCTTCCAAACCGGCACAATTTCCTTTAATCGATCAATGCCATAACGAGCTGCCTCGAAAACACCGGTATCGCGGTGAGGTGCTGTGCAAGCAATTAATACAGTTGGCGTGCCGGTGTCTAAGCGACCTACACGTTGAACGATAGCAATCCCTTCTATAGAGGGCCAGCGGTCACGGATTTCATCTGCGACCTGACTCATTTTGGATTCAGCCATCGGCTTATAGGCTTCATACACCAGATATTGCGTGTCATGCGGTTCGCCCCGGCGAGTGATGGCACGCACCATGCCAGTAAAAAAACATGCCGCACCTGTTGTCGGCAAGGTGATCTGGGTTAACAACATATTGACATCCACCTCATCTTCGACAATGGCAAAGATCGTCGGCGGATCAACGCCACCGCTAACGGGTGGAAAAAAAGCAACTTCTGCCCCGTTTGGAATAATCTCATCATCAAATGCGAATTCGTGCTCAACCGATACCAGTACACTTTCCAGAGATGTTCTTAAATCCGGGAACTCATCTCTCAAAAGGGATTTTAAATCAACAACACGCATATCCTCAGGGATATCAAAACTGATTTTTGAGGTACCAGCACGGTCTCTGAGCGTGGCAAAAAAAAGGATTGTGATCTGATTCATGATTGTTTCAATACCAATAAGAAAAAATAGAAAATCAATGATTAATTTCACTCATTGACTACATCACCACTCTGCCCACCATGTTTCTCTACCAGTCGGATATTCTGGATGCGCATGGTTTTTTCTACTGCTTTAGCCATGTCATACACAGTCAATGCAGTTACAGAGACGGCGGTTAGCGCTTCCATCTCAACACCTGTCTTGCCAACTGTACGGACTGTGGCTGTTATACGTACGCCAGGTAAGCCTGAGTCCAGGTTTAGGTTAACGTCCACTTGTGACAGAGGTAAGGGATGGCATAAAGGGATCAATTCCGCAGTTCGCTTGGCGGCCATAACCCCAGCTAGTTGAGCTACCGTCAGCACATCACCCTTCTTGAGAGCACCTGCCTCAATGAGAGCAAGGGTTTCCGGGCGCATGAGCACTTCACCTTTAGCGATTGCAATTCTTGCCGTTTCTGGTTTGTGACTGACATCCACCATACGTGCGCGACCGGTTTCATCGATATGAGATAGTTGGTTGGCCATGGATGAATTATAACGTATGCACGCCTATTGCTGATATAATCCCACGCATGAACAGCGTGTTGAATAAATGGCGAGCAGGGCTGGCAAAAACCAGCAAAGCTAAATTCGGGCAAATTGCCGCATTATTTGGGGCAACTGAGATCAACGACGAGACTTTTGAAGAGCTTGAAGCTCTTATGATCCAGGCAGACCTGGGTATTGACACCAGCGAGGAAATCCTGGAAGCGCTGTGGAAAAGAGAAACCAGTGAGGGTTTGATCAAAACCGAGGATCTTGAAGCTGCCTTAGAGGAAGAGCTGCGGGCACGGCTTAACGAGCCAATTGTGGTCACGTTCACTGAACAGCCCAGTGTGATTCTAATCGTGGGAGTGAATGGATCCGGAAAAACCACCACAATTGCAAAACTCGGTAAACTATTTAAAGAGGAAGGTAAGCAGGTGATATTTGGAGCAGCGGATACCTTCCGAGCTGCCGCGGTAGACCAGCTTCAGGTCTGGGCTGATCGGCTTGACATCCCCGTTATCACCGGACAGCAAGGAGGCGATGCTGGTGCTGTTGCCTATGACACGGTGCAATCTGCCGTACACCGCCACGCGGACATTGCCCTGATCGATACCGCAGGGCGTTTACACACCCGTTTCAACCTGATGGAAGAGCTAAAAAAGGTCTACAGAGTGGTAGGCAAAGCAATGCCAGATGCGCCACACGCCGTATGGTTGGTAATGGATGCAACTACTGGGCAGAACGCTCTACAACAAGCCCAGGCTTTTCAAAAGACGGTCAACGTGACCGGTGTGATCCTGGCAAAACTCGACTCTTCTGCCCGAGGAGGAATGGCTTTCGCCATCCAGCGCGAACTTGGACTACCCATCCTATTTGCAGGACTCGGCGAAAAACCCGAAGACCTGGTTCCCTTTGATCCTGATGCCTTCGTGGATGGGATTCTTGCGGGATAATATATACAATCGATTGAGAAGCGATCACTGAATGAAAGTTAAGATTTTTACCACTGGGGGATCGATAGACAAAGGCTACTCTACTGAAGAGAGCGATTTTATTGTTGGCGAACCCACGATAGAGCAGATCCTAATAGAGGCAAACGTCACACTTGATTACGAGATTGTGTCCTTAATTAAAAAAGACAGCCTTGAGATCAGCGATGACGATCGGCGTGCAATCTATGAGATGGTTAAGACTGACCCAAATCGTTACATTGTGATTACTCACGGCACCGACACAATGATCCAAACTGCACAAGCTTTGAGCCAAATCCCAAACAAGGTGATCGTACTGGCAGGTGCCATGCAGCCTTCAGCGTTCAAAGTATCGGATGCTGCCTTCAATGTTGGAGGCGCTATCCTGGCAGTGCAAACTTTACCGGAGGGGGTTTATATCGTGATGAATGGGCGCATCTTCAACCCTCAAGAATCGATTAAGAACCTGGAATTGGACCGCTTCGAAGAAACCTAATTCATCTGTTGCACTGCCTCTCTCAGATAACTGGCGTAGTAAGAGAACTCGTCAAATCGATTGGACCCCGTGCATACTCCTGTTACTGACGGGGCTATCACTCTAGGTTCTAGACCACCCAATAAATCTCAAAACCTGGTGTAAAATCAAAGTAGGATTGTTACTGCTCAGGCTGCGGTGAGAAGTTGCGTAGGATTTATTAACCTGTAATGCCGCTATCGACCCATTTACTCCTATTGATCTAAGGATTGCGACCTAGCGAAAGCGTAAATATAAATGTACCATGGTAAGAGAAATTCTGACCCAATTTAC
>DAOVXM010000031.1 GCA_030636125.1 Chloroflexota bacterium
CATTGCAGTGCACGATGGTCGGCGGCATGTGCCCATTTACATCACTGAAAACATGGTTGGGCACCGTTTGGGTGAGTTTGCACCAACGCGTACATATCGCGGTCACGTTGCCGAGAGAAAAATGAGGAGAGGTGACTAAGCCATGGAAACAGATATCCGTGCCAATGCTCGTTATATCCCCTTATCGCCGCAAAAAGTACGCCTGGTTATCGACCAGGTGCGCGGAAGGGATGTCCTCTCTGCACTTGATATTTTGAAATTTACGCAAAATGCTGCAGCGGTACCGGTATCAAAGGTGCTCGTCTCGGCGATGTCTAACGCTGAAGAGAATTTTGGCGTCAGCCGGGATGACTTGTACATCTACCGCATCTACGCCGATACAGCACCAACGCGTCGTTGGCGACGCTTTGGTGCTCGTGGTCGATTCAAGCCTTGGCTACGTCGCTCATCCCACATCACGGTAGTCTTGAGAGAAAGGGAGTAAAACGTATTCCGAAATACGTAAGGAGATATTATGGGTCGTAAAGTTCATCCAACCGGTTTTCGGCTGAAGATCAATAAAACTTGGCAGGGTCGTTGGTACGCTGAAGGTAAAGACTACGTGGACCAGTTGCATCAGGATATCGCTATTCGCGAATTGGTGAGCAATGAAGCTCCGCGAGCTGGTGTTTCACGTATAGAAATCGAGCGTTTCCCTGGGAAGGTCAAGATTGTTGTGCATACTGCCAAACCTGGCATCTTGATCGGGCGTAAAGGTGAGAATGTAAAGAAGCTACGTGCAAAACTTGAGGTTCTTGTAGGGAAAAAGATCGATCTGGACATCAAGGAGATTAAAACTCCCGATCTAGATGCGTATCTAGTAGCTCGTAATATTGCTGACCAATTAGAGCGCCGCATTAGTTACCAACGGGCCATGAAACGCTCTATCCAGCAAGCAATACGGCAAGGTGGCGAAGGTATCCGGGTTGAAGTTTCAGGTCGGTTAGGTGGTTCTGAAATGGCCCGCTCGGTGAATATGCGTGAAGGCCAGGTACCTCGCCAGACCCTGAGAGCTGATATTGACTATGCTTTGGCTGAGGCGGGGACGACATATGGACGTATCGGTGTGAAGGTTTGGATTTACAAAGGAGAAGTACTGCCTGATGTGGATGATAATGCCCAGTCCAATGAGGGTGTGTATATAAGCAAGTAATCATTGATGGTGATTGGAGCATCGAATAAGGGTGATTATAGCCCTTGATAAGTGTTCTGCCCCTGATTTTTAAGCAATTGTGACAGTGAGGTTGTTATTATGTTGATGCCTAAACGTGTTAAGTACCGCAAACAAATGCGCGGTCGTATGAAAGGTAAGGCTTCCCGGGGCACACAAGTTAACTTTGGAGACTTAGGATTGTTGGCTCTGGAGCCTGGATGGATAACTGCGCGACAAATTGAAGCCTCCCGCCGAGCTATTGTGCGCGCTATGCGCCGTCGCGGCAAGGTTTGGATACGAATCTTCCCTGATAAACCAATTACTCAAAGAGCGGCTGAAACCCGTATGGGTAAAGGGAAAGGGAATGTGGAGTATTGGGTTGCTGTGGTCAAGCCGGGCCGCGTGATGTTTGAAGTCGGAGGCGGTGTACCGGAAGAAGTAGCCCATGAAGCTCTGCGCTTAGCTCAGTACAAGCTGCCTATAAAAACTAGAATAGTACGTCGTTATGAGCAAACAGGAGGCGGAGCATGAAAGCTGAAGAAATTCGCGCCCTGTCTAATGATGAAATTCGGGCGGAGGTGGACGATGCCCGTGAAGAATTAATGAACTTTCGTTTTCAAATGGCTTTTGGTGGGTTACCAGACCATACCCGCCTGAGCTACACCCGCCGCAAGATCGCACGTATGTTGACAATTCTCAATGAGCGTGAGTATGCGGCTAGTCAAGAAGGTGAAGGATGAACACTCGCCGTCGTTTAACTGGTGTTGTTACCAGCAACAAGATGCAAAAAACTGTTGTTGTCGAAATTTCCCGTACATATCAGCATCGTTTGTACAAGAAAGTAGTCAGCAGCAGCAAACGTGTAATGGCTCATGATGAGCTGGGTTGCCAGATTGGTGATCGTGTACGTATTGTTGAAAGCCGACCATTATCGCGCAATAAGCGGTGGGTTGTCCAAGAGATCCTACGAAGTGATATTAGCGCGGGAGAGCCTGGGCTAGATGAACTTGATCAAGAGGAAGCTGAGGTGGAGGGTTAAACATGATTCAGCAGGAGAGTAGATTGAAGGTAGCTGATAATACTGGCGCCCGCGAATTGCTTGTGATTCATGTGATGGGAGGCTCTTCACGTCGTTATGGGCGTGTGGGAGACGTCGTTGTGGGTACTGTGAAATTATCGACCCCGCATGGATCGGTAAAAAAGAGCGATATCGTTAAGGCGGTCATTGTCCGCTGTGCGAAAGAGTGGCGGCGCGATGATGGTTCACATATCCGTTTCGATGACAACGCCGTCGTTATCTTGGATGCAGATGGTCGCAACCCAAGGGGTACTCGAATCTTTGGTCCGGTAGCTCGTGAATTACGTGAAGAAGGTTTCACGAAGATCGTATCATTGGCTCCGGAGGTTCTCTAAGATTAAAGGTTTCAGGAGTGATAACTGTGAAAATGAAAATCCGTAAAGGTGATGAGGTTGAAGTTATCAGCGGTCGCTGGGGGGATAAGGGCAAACGTGGTGAGGTGATTAAAGTCTTACCCAAAGAGACCCGCGTAGTTGTTCAGGGTGTTAACTTGCGTAAAAAGCATCAAGGGCAAGTCCAGACCCAAGGCCGTACAATGACTCCAGGTATTATCGAGTTTGAGGGTTCGATAGATGTCTCTAATGTCATGTTGGTCTGCCCAAAATGTGACGAACCCACACGTGTTGGCATTCAACGTGAGGATGGGAAGGCGATACGGGTTTGCAAACGCTGTGAGGCTCTGGTAGATTAATTGCTTGATAGGAGCTGAAATATGAGTCATATGCTAAAAGAACGCTATGGTGATGAAATTGTACCGGCCCTGGCGAAGTCGCTGAACATGGATAATATCATGCAGGTGCCGCGTGTTGAGAAAGTAGTTGTCAATATCGGTGTTGGGGAAGCCATGGATAACGCTAAAGCGTTGGATGCTGCTGTTTCAGATATGACCCAGATTACGGGTCAGAAACCAATAGTAACCAGGGCACGAAAGAGCATAGCCAACTTTAAATTGCGTGAGGGGCGGCAGATCGGCGTGAAAGTAACATTACGTGGCGATCGAATGTGGGCATTTTTGGACCGGTTGATGAATATCGCTTTACCGCGTGTTCGAGACTTCCGTGGGATTTCCCCAAATTCCTTTGACGGTCGTGGCAATTACACTTTAGGTTTGCGTGAGCAACTTGTCTTTCCAGAAATTGACTACGATAAGATAGACAAAATACGCGGCATGGAGGTTAGTATCGTAACCTCGGCCCGTACTGATGAGGAAGGCAGGCAATTGTTACAATTGCTCGGCATGCCATTCAAGAAGGAAGGTTAAACAATGGCTAAAAAATGTATGGTAATTCGAGAAACTAGGCGAAAATACCCGACTCGCGTTCGGAATCGTTGCAAAGTATGTGGGCGGCCGCGCGGGTATATGCGTCGCTTTGGCTTGTGCCGAATTTGTTTCCGTGAGTTGGCTTTAGAAGGTCAAATTCCTGGCGTCGTGAAATCTTCCTGGTAGCCGGGTGGAGGTTAAAGAATGAGTATGAGTGATCCTATCGCTGATATGCTGACTCGTGTCCGCAACGCGGTTATGGCGGGTCATAAGATTGTGGCACTGCCTAGTTCGATCTTGAAGGTAGCTATTGCCAAGATACTGAAAGAAGAAGGTTATATCCAATCTTATGAAGTTGTTGATGGCAGTATCGTCGGACAAAAAATATTACGTGTGCGATTGAAATATGTAGGCGAAAGACGCCATCGCAAACCGGTCATTACAGGCCTGGAGCGAGTGAGTCGTCCCGGACGCCGAGTATATACCGGTAAAAAGAAGATCCCGTGGGTATTGTCAGGGATGGGGATAGCCATTCTGTCTACTCCCAAGGGTGTTATGACTGGACAACGCGCTCGCCACTTGGGTGTGGGAGGCGAAGTCCTCTGTAAAATTTGGTAGTTTTCGGCTTGTTGGCTTTTACCTGCTGATTTTTCAATCACGCCGTCTAATAGGTCAACAATCGATAGGAGGTTGTAACTGTGTCACGAATTGGTCGCATGCCGGTGGTCCTACCAAAGGGTGTGGATGTGCAGATAAAAGGCTCGCATGTGCGCGTCAAAGGACCGAAGGGCGAACTTCAACATACCTTTCCGGCTGATATGGCTATATCGCTGGATGATGGTGAAGTAAATGTCAAACGCCCCAGTGATGCCAAGCACCACCGCGCTCTGCATGGGATGACCCGTGCATTAATCAATAATATGGTAGTTGGTGTGAGCACTGGCTTTGAAAAAGTCTTAGAAATTAATGGCGTCGGGTATCGTGCTGAGCTAAGTGGCAAGACCCTGGTGCTGAATGTTGGCTACTCTCATCCCGTAGAGGTTGAACCGCCTGAGGGAATCACTTTTGAAGTGGATACCCGGGCTCGCCAGATCAAGATTGCTGGGTACGATAAACAGGTTGTCGGGCATGTCGCGGCTGATATACGTAAGATTCGCCCTCCAGAACCTTATAAGGGTAAAGGGATAAAGTACCTTGATGAGAGAATTCGTCGTAAGGCTGGTAAAGCAGGTAAGGTATAGTCCATGGGTAAAATTAAATCACGTTCTGAAGCTCGTCAACGTAGACACTCTCGTGTCCGCAAACATATATCTGGTACGCCAGAACGCCCGCGCCTGAACGTTTTCCGTAGCCTGACTGCAATCTACGCTCAGGTGATTGATGATGAGGCTGGAAACACACTTGTTTCCGCATCTACGAATGATCGTGAACTTAGTACTGATCTGGATGGTAAAACGAAAACTGAGCAGGCACATCTGGTTGGGAAAACTCTGGCCGAACGTGCCACCGCAAAAGGTATCGATAAGGTTGTGTTCGACCGCGGTGGGTATCGTTATATCGGACGGGTGAAGGCTTTAGCCAACGGCGCTCGCGAAGGTGGCCTTGAGTTTTAGTAGAGATATGGATATCTCTACCTCAACAAGGAGAAGAATATGTCTGAATTTAAGGAATTTGAACAAGAACTTGACGAGCGTGTTGTAGAAATTGCACGGGTTGCGAAGGTGGTAAAAGGTGGTCGCCGATTTTCGTTTCGGGTGATGATTGTTGTTGGTGATAATCGAGGTAAAGTAGGTGTTGCGACTGGCAAGGCCAACTCGGTGCCGGATGCGATACGCAAAGCATCTGAAAAAGCACGTCGTAATATGCATAAAATTGCACTATTCGATACGACCATCCCTCATGAAGTGATCGGTAGGATTAGCGGCGCTAAGGTATTACTCAAGCCTGCCTCCCCCGGTACAGGAGTTATTGCTGGAGGTGGGGTTCGTGCTGTCTTAGAAGCGGCCGGCGTTTCCGACATTTTAACCAAGTCATTAGGTAGTGATAACTTACTTAATGTCGTGTATGCCACAATTAATGCCCTGGATCAATTGAGGACCCCTGAGGAGGTCGCTGCGCTGCGCGGAAAGTCTCCATCGGATGTTACCCCGTTCTGGGAGCGGAGGAAGAATGGCTAGAAAGAAGAAGAAAGTCGAGAAGATAGTGCGTATAACGCTGCGCAAGAGCCCTATTGGGTATTCGCAACGTCAAAAAGGTACTGTGCGGGCACTTGGTTTACATCGCATGCACCAAACAGTGGAGCATGTGGATACTCCTGTTCTGCGTGGTATGGTCGCCAAGGTTGCTCATCTCGTTAATGTAGAAGAGATAGACTAGTGATTGGTGTTTCAGTTGACATGATTTTTTATATTTTTGGTAGCATACAATCATTTGAGGAAAGACAATGAAGTTACATGACTTAAAGCCGAATGAAGGCGCAAACAAATCTCGCAAACGCGTTGGTCGCGGTATTGCTGCGGGTCAGGGAAAGACAGCTGGCCGCGGTATGAAAGGACAGGGAGCCCGCACTGGGGGAGGTACACGTTTGTACCACCAGGGTGGTAACCTGCCATTTTTCCGCCGTTTGCCATTTTTACGCGGCAAGGGATTTACACCTATTAACAGGGTAGAGTACAACGAAATCAACCTGGATCAATTGGATGTTTTCTCTGCTGGTAGTGATATTACACCAGAGACCTTGGAACAGGCTCGTCTGCTGCGCGATAAGCGTAATCCGGTCGTCATCCTTGGACGTGGCGATATTAGTGTAGCGTTAAAGGTACGTGTGCATCGTGTGAGCACGGGTGCTCGAGCAAAGATTGAATCTGCTGGTGGGAGCGTTGAGATTGTTGAAGCTTAGTGGACTGGCTTTCCAGTATCTCCATAACGGAGTAAATATGGTGAGATGCTTTTCCAGAGCTACTAATATACATAAGGAGTTATCTAAATGAAGCGGTCTGCTTGGCGTTACCTTTGGGCAGCAAAAGATATCCGCAATAAATTGTTGATCACACTATTCATTTTAGTGATATACCGGTTTGCAGCCCATGTTCCTGTGCCCGGGGTCAATGTTGATGCTATTGCTGGTATTCTAGAGGGCGGTGGTGCTGGGGGTACGTTGGTGAGCTTACTGGATTTGGTTTCTGGTGGGACCGTCTCAAACTTCTCTGTTTTGGCGATGGGTGTCTATCCATACATTACTGCTCAGATTATCCTCCAACTTTTGGTGCCTATCGTCCCGGCAATGCAGAGGCGAATGGAGGAAGATCCGCGCGAAGGCCGTAAGTGGATGGAGAAATGGACAATTATCATAGCTGTTCCTATGGCTGCTTTGAACGCGGTTGGACAAATCAATCTCTTCTCAACTTTCGCGGGCGGTGTCCCGATTATCGATAACTTTGGTTTTAGCGGATCATCACTGATACCGTCGCTCACGATTGTTCTCAGCATGACGGCTGGAACGATGTTCGCCATTTGGTTGGGCGAATTGATCTCGGAATATGGTATCCGTAATCAAGGTCTCTCTCTGATCATCTTTGCGGGCATCGTGGCTGGTTTGCCGGTTAACTTCGGTAGAATTATGTCTGACCAACAAAGCCGTTGGTTTACGCTGGGCTTCATTGTGATTGTCATGACCCTGATAATTTTTGCAATTGTCTTTGTCCAACAAGGTCGCCGCAATGTGCCGGTGATGTATCCGGGTCGCCGGGTTGGGAACCGGATGTCGATGCCCGTCAAAGGTACGCTACCGCTGATGGTTAATATGGCGGGTATGATCCCTCTGATCTTTGCCTCATCTCTGCTCACGTTCCCAGCCATTATAGCTAGCTTTTTCACTCAATCGCCTACGGAATGGGTCTCGAACTTGGCATTTTCCATTCAGAATATATTTGGCGGTAACAGTAATGCATATTGGGTACTGTATTTTCTGATGGTTGTATCCTTTACATTCTTCTATACCGATATCTTATTCCAGCAGCAGAACTATGGTGAGAACCTTAAACGAGTAGGTGCGCGCATCCCGGGCGTCAGCCCTGGAGTGCCGACACAAAGGTATCTAACCCGGGTATTGCGCCGCATTACCTTAACAGGAGCCCTTTTCCTGGGTTTTGTGGCGATCACGCCTGTCTTGATCACTCTGGCCCTCTCCGGTTTTGGTATCAACCTGAGTGGACAATCAGGTGTGTTATTGGTTTCATCCGCCGGTTTGCTGATTGTAGTCGGTGTAGTTCGGGATACTTTCTTCAATATTGAAGCTGAACTCAAGGTTCACGGGTACGATGACAACCTCTTGGTCCGGTAGGAGCTAGTGTATGCCTGTGTACGTTGTGTTGCTTGGCCCACCTGGAGCAGGCAAAGGAACTCAAGCTAGGATTTTATGTAAAACGCTGTCCTTACCACATATCTCATCAGGAGATATATTCAGGGAGAACATTAAAAACCAAACGGAGCTAGGCATGTTAGCAAAGGGTTATATTGACTGCGGCGAATTAGTTCCAGATGATGTGACCATTGCTATGATCCGAGCGCGACTTTCCGGAGCAGATTGTGAATTGGGAGCTTTATTGGATGGTTTCCCACGTACTCCTGCTCAGGCAGAGGCTTTAAACACTATACTGGTTGATTATGGTGGAAAAGTTGATGTTGTGCCATATATCAGTGTACCAGAGCCCGTGCTAATTGAGCGCCTGACCGGTAGATGGACTTGTCGCCAGCACGGTCACATCTTTCACGAAAAGTATAGCCCACCCAAAGAGCCTGGCATATGTGATCATGATGGCTCAGAACTTTACCAGCGAGTAGATGATGAAGTGGAAACAGTAACGCATCGTATCCGTGTGTATCTTAAACAAACTCAGCCGTTGATAGATTATTATCGGCAGCTTGGCAATCTGGTAGAAATTGATGGTATGCAACCCATCGAAAATGTGGCAGCAGACATACTGGCTGTTGTTCCTGGAAGTGTGTAGTAATGGTTGGACAACGTGGAATCTATATTAAAAGCCAGCAAGAGATAGCAATCATGCGCGAAGCGGGTCGCATCAATGCTCTTGCATTAGAAGCGGTACGCCAATTGATCAGCCCAGGTATTACAACTGCTGAACTGGACGCTGCGGCCGCGGAAGTGATTCGCGCTCATGATGCCAAGCCCGCCTTTTTGGGAGTTCCAGGTGCTTATCCTTACCCTGCAACCACGACCATAAGTGTGAATGACGAGATGGTACATGGAATTCCTAGCAAGCGCAAGCTGAAGTCTGGTGATATTGTTTCAGTCGACTGCGGCACCATATTTCAGGGCTATATTGGAGATGCTGCTTTCACGAAGGGTGTCGGTGAAATTTCCGAAGAAGCCCAATGCCTGATCGAGATCACTGAGCAATCATTACACATAGGAATTGATAAATTACGACCGGGCAACAGAGTTGGCGATGTTGGCGCGGCCATCCAAAGTTTTGTGGAAGCTCAAGGCCTTCATCTCACTCGTGAGTACACTGGGCATGGAGTCGGGCAGTCAATGTGGGAGGGACCTCAGGTACCCAATTATGGAGTGCCTGGTAGGGGAGCTGTACTGCGCAAGGGCATGGTAATAGCCCTGGAGCCAATGGTGCTCGTAGGAACTCCAAAGACGCGCATCATGCCGGATCGATGGACAGTGTCCTCAGCTGATGGCTCGCTTACGGCTCATTTTGAGCATAGTATTGCTGTAACAGATAACGGACCGATGATCTTAACCCTGACCGGGAGCACTCAAGATTTGTAGAATCATGGTGAATTTCTGGTGATCTACCCGAGAAATTCGCACATACTCGAAAAGAATCAACTACATTTGAGTGTCCCTGACCTGAAATACTAGACGAAAAGAAAGATAGCAGGTATAATAAAAGTTTGGCTGGGCACAGGTCAGTTGTACTGTTGTTCGTAAAGGAGAAGTAATTGTGAAAGTTTCATCTTCAGTCAGGAAGCGCTGTTCGAAGTGTAAAATCGTTAAACGTAAGGGCGTCTTGTACGTCATTTGTGAAAATCCTAA
The DNA here is from genome assembly GCA_030636125.1 of Chloroflexota bacterium. The sequence goes on from DAOVXM010000031.1 coordinate 9,599, forward strand.
ACACAAGCAGCGACAAGGATAGTGAGATATGGCACGTATTGAAGGCGTTGATTTACCGCGAAATAAACGAGTCGAGATAGGTCTAACCTATATCTATGGGATCGGTTTGCCTCGTTCTCAAGAGGTTTTAGCTGATACTGATGTTAACCCCGATACGCGGGTGAAAGATCTAACAGATTCTGAGGTCACACAGATACGTGAGTACATCAACACAAATTATAAGGTGGAAGGTGATCTCCGCCGTGAAGTCCAGCTAAATATTAAAAGGTTAATTGAAATCGGTTGTTATCGTGGTTTACGACATCGCCGTGGATTACCCGTGCGAGGTCAACGGACCCGTACAAACGCTCGCACTCGCAAAGGCCCCAAAAAGACTGTTGCAGGTCGTGGCCGGCGGCGCGGTGCAACGAAGAAATAATAATTACCCGCTTTTACACTGATTGGATTGGGATCCTTCCTCCCAGAGGCTGTCTAGTCAGTGAGAATCACGCGGGAGTGATTACTCCTGGCACAACAATTTTACCTGTGTCTGGATTGGCGAAAAATTGGCCATAAAATTACGATAAGCTAGGTGCTATGCTGCAAAGACCAAGATCTACACGCCGAAAGGGAGCAAGAAAAGTAAAGCGAACCTTGTCTTCTGGGCAGGTTCATATTTTTGCGACTTTTAACAATACCATCGTTACGATTACCGATCATGATGGGAATACTGTAACATGGGGTAGTGCAGGATCTGTTGGTTTTAAAGGATCCCGCAAGAGTACACCCTTTGCAGCACGTCTGGCAGCCGAGCAGGCGGTAAAAGCAGCTGTTGCAATAGGTATTCAGGAAGTGGAAGTTTTTGTCAAAGGTCCCGGACCTGGACGCGAGTCTGCTCTGCGGGCAATCCAGACCTTGGGAGTGAAGATTACATCTATTACAGATGTTACGCCGGTGCCACATAACGGATGCCGGCCTCCGAAGAAACGCCGCGTATAATTTTTTTGGAAGGAATAGGAAAGTAATCTATGGCTAAGTATCGTGGCCCTGTATGTAAATTATGTCGAAGAGAAGGTGAGAAGCTGTTTCTCAAAGGAGAGCGCTGCCTCACTCCGAAGTGTGCGTTTGAACGCCGTGCATACCCCCCTGGACAACATGGCAAGAGCTCACAATTTCGTCGCAGACGGCAATCTGATTTCAGTCGGCAGTTGCGTGCGAAGCAAAAAGCTCGCCGTATCTATGGTGTATTAGAGCGACAATTTCATCGTTATTATGAAGTTTCATTGCAGCGTCGTGGCTTGACGGGTCTCAACATACTCCAGATTCTAGAATCGCGCTTAGATAATGTAATCTATCGTTTAGGATATGCGGATAGCCGTGCGCAAGCGCGTTTGTTAGTGACCCATGGACATTTTTCGGTCAATGGCCGACGTACGGATGTGCCTTCTATGCTGGTATCATCTGGTGATGTTGTTTCTGTACGAGAAGGCAACTCTCGAACTCGCACATACTTTAAGAGTCTCCCAGATTTGGCGGAGACCAAGAATGTTCCAGCTTGGCTGGAACGTGATGTGAAGAATCTATCTGGTAAGGTCAGTCGCCTGCCAGAGCGCTCAGAAATTGATGGCAATCTGAATGAGCAGCTAATTGTAGAATATTATTCACGATAGGCAGGTAGAGACGGGTTTGATGTCAGACATTACTCGCCAGATTATCCAACCCAGACCCTGCCAACCCTCAATTGAATTAGGACGAGGTGAACCGTGATCGGTTTAAGTAATATGGTAACACCGAAAATCGAGCGCAAAGCTGAGGCTCGTAATTATGGCAAGTTCATTATCGAGCCGTTAGAGCGTGGCTATGGTGTTACATTAGGTAA
>DAOVXM010000265.1 GCA_030636125.1 Chloroflexota bacterium
CCCAATACCGATATATTTTACTCGTCTCCATATTTGTGTTATTTATCGGAGCTTGTGCCCAACCCGCTCCACCGTCTCCCACACCCATGATATCAACCGCACCAGGCATCGTCCTCAGCGAGGTGATGGCAGGGGCTGATGGGAACAACAACCAGGAATTCATCGAGCTCTATAATGCCAGTGGTGAGATCATCGATCTTAAGGGATGGACTCTTTGGTACCGCCTGGCAACCAGTCAGGAAGATCTGCTTGTATATCGCTGGAAAAGTCCATCACTGATTCCTCCCAATGGCCATATTGTGTTAGCACGTTCCGGTGAGGATATTGGGGAATCTGTTAATGGGACTTTCGAGCAATCCCTTAACACCTCAGGTGGTGGTCTGGTTTTGCGTAATCAGGATAAAGATATCATTGACTCACTCGGATGGGGTAAAGCCCCCGTAGAGTTCCTTGAGGGCGAACCTGCAGTTGCTTTAGAAAACGGTAACTCCCTTGAACGTGCTCCTGGTGGAGAGGCTGGTAATGGTATAGATACCGATAGTAATAATGACGACTTCTTTCTCAACCCTTCTCCTGCCCCTCAAAACACTGGCAGCCCAGTGACTCCAAAAACAGAAAGGGGTTTGATTCTCTCCCTGAATGCACCTGAGGTAGTTCAACCAGGCAACCAGTTTGATTACCTCCTGACCGTCACTAATGATAGTGACAAGACCCTACACGATATCCAGGTCGATTTCCCTATACCAGCAGGGGTAAAACTCATCTCTCCCCAAGATGGCATCACGATTACAAAAGATGTAACCATTTGGAATTTAGACTCCCTAGACCCCGCTAGCAGCCAATCGATCACCCTTTTGGTAGATGTCCCTTGGACGTATTTCACCGCTCTGGCTACGAATTATTACGCCCGGGCTGACAATTGGTCAGGGTTCGCCTTCGGAGAGCCAGTCTATACCCAAGTTGAGGGAGGTGTAATTCCAATCGGTACCGCTCGAGAGCTTATGAATGCTGAATTGACCGTTGAAGGTATCGCCACAATGTATACCGGCGGTTATTACGCTGGTGGTGGTAATACAAAATTCTATATTGAAGATGATTCTGGCGGTCTTCAAGTACAGGTGTTCGACGGGGAAGGAATCATTAATATTACACCTGGAGCCGTCGTTCGTGTTAAAGGCACAATTGGTGCATACCGCGGCGCAATGCAGATTGTACCAGGGATCTTACCCGATGATGTTGAAACAATTACGCCTGCCAATCAGAGCTCGCCCTGGTCCCCAACCCAGGTAAGCATCCAACAGGCGGCTCATGATATGGAAACACTACCAGGTAAGCTGGGACAAGTCGAAGGTATATTAACGCGCCTGGAAGAGTTCACTTACAGCTATGAGATCGACCTCGCTGACGAAAATGGCCAGATATTGACACTCTATGTTGACAAGCTAACCGAAATCAACGTAGAAAGCCTTGAGGAGGGTGGTTCATACCGCGCTACAGGTATATTGGAGGTCCGGGATGGGGGTCAAATGCTTTACCCAAGATTGCAGTCAGATCTCACACAGGTCTTCCCCCCGGTATTAATCCTCAATGGAGCAGCCCCAAGCACTGTCCCACCAGGAGATGTTTTCACGACCACCATAACCCTCCATAATTACACTCCCTATACAGTCACCGACATTTACATCACCGCACCCCTTCCGAAGGAAAACGCCACTCTTGAAACCGTTCTTGATGGAGGCGAATTATCCGGTGATATGATCACATGGAATATCCCGGAACTGGCAGGTGACGGCAAAGGCGTAAGTGTTCGTTACCAACTACGCAGTAATGCTGAGCTTGGTGACTACTCTCAAATAAAGACCGATAGCTACACTGCCACTGCTGCGGAGTGGACGGAACCTGCTTCAGGGCCAGCTCTGCGCACCTTTATTGGAGACAGCGTCCCCATCTGGGCAATTCAGGGTAAAACCTTCCGCTCGCCCCATGTTCTCAACCACCTCACCACACAGGGCGTGATTACCGGTGTTTTCTTTGACGCGCATGCCCCAACATCGTTGGAAACAGGTTTAGGTGGTTTCTGGATTGAAGAAATAAAACCCGATGATAACCCACTTACCTCCCAGGGTTTGTTTATCAAGTTTGACGATACATTTGGGGATCAGCCATTCGAACTCACCCTCTCACCAGGTGACCTGGTACAAATCTCTGGACAGGTGCGCGAACTGTCCCAACAAACCACATTATTAATCTCAGAGGCGGAGGACATAAACGTACTGAGCAAAGGGAATGAAATTCCTATCGCGAAAGAAATAGACCCACCTGAGGCAAGCGAAGATGCCTTATCCTATAATGAAGCACTAGAAGGAATGCTTGTGCAAGCCACTGGACCTGCATGGTCAGTATCTCCCACATCAAAATATGGCGAGTATGTCTTAGTGCTTCCCAAACATAACGTCGACCGCCTCTGGCAAGGTAAAGATAACGGTATTGCCATTATGGTAGATGATGGTACCAACACCGTCCATGCAGACCAGTCCACCCTTCCTTATACGATTGCCACTCGGAACAAAGTTTTTGATCTAGTTGGACCACTGGCGTACACCTTCGGGCGATATAAAATCGAGCCGGTCGAGTCGCCGGACATCACGCATGAGGATTTATCTTACACACCTTTAGAGCCCATCAGTGCTGACGAATTCAGCCTCATGACCTGGAATGTCGAAAACCTGTTTGATATCCGTGCTCCACATCCTGACGATCCCCCCATCCCTCGCCAGGCTGATTACGAACTTGACCTGAACAAAATTGCTAACACCATTCAAGCCTCTGGAATACCAACGATCGTCGGGTTACAAGAAGTGGAAAATATCAAAATCCTGGAGGATCTGGCAAACCACCAATTATTAACTCATTATAGATACCAGCCTGTCCTTGTCGAGGGCACAGACAGCCGAGGTATCGATGTTGGTTATCTCGTGCGAGGTGACCGCGCTCATGTTCTTGAAACAATACAATATAACGCCCCCGAGGGTCTCACCAGCCGCCCACCATTGCTGATCAAAGTTGAAGTGAATACAGATCAAGGGCTTCAAACGCTATACATTATCAATAATCATTTCACTTCCATGAGCGGAGGGGAGTTGGCAACCGAACCTCGACGCACCGCTCAAGCAGCCTGGAATGTCAACATTCTAGAAGAGATTCTAGCGGAAGATCGAGGTGCTCATGTAGCTATTTTAGGAGATCTGAACTCATACTTCGACTCCCCGCCCATTAATACACTGCGCCAGGCCAGTCTGAAACACACCTTCGAGGCTTGGGGTGATGACCAGGTCGGACCGTATACCTATATCTACCAGGGTGAATCGCAAGTGTTAGATCATATTCTAGTAACACAGTCCCTAATGGATCTCTTATTACGTGTAGATGTTCTGCATAGCAACGCCGATTACCCCCCTGCTGAGCCAGGCGACCCTTCCCCTGTGCGCAAATCAGATCACGATCCTGTAATTGCGACTTTTTCATTGGCTAAATAACACTCAAAGGTTATCTCTCTTTGTTTTGCTATGTTAGGGATCAATATATCGAATTGGAGCTAAACTTTGGCTGAAGCTGCAAAAATTTCTATTAGCCCCATCGGGTATTTCCCCCTTATTCGTGGAAACCCCAACTACCGTTCGTTATGGTTTGGTGAGATCATCAGCTTATTCGGTGATTGGTTTAACCTGATTGCTTCGGCTGCCCTGATCTCCCACCTTACCGGATCTGGTCTCGCTGTGGGGGCACTGTTTGTAATTCGTATGTTAGCTCCCTTCCTGGTCAGCCCAATTGCCGGTGTTTTTGCGGACCGTTATAACCGCAAACGTTTGCTCATCTTTATGGACCTGTCCCGAGCCGTTATTGTCCTCGGTTTTCTTTTTGTCCGGGACGCCAACCAGGTATGGATCCTATTCTCACTGACTGCCTTACAATTAGCTGTAAGCGGTTTTTTCTACCCTACCCGAAATGCAATCCTGCCTGATATCGTTTCACGCAACGAGCTCGGCACAGCCAATGCATTGAGTGCTGGATCCTGGTCTGTCATGTTAGCTTTGGGAGCAGCTATAGGCGGCATTGTAGCTGGTCAATGGGGCATTTATCCAGCCTTTGTTATCGATGCTATAACGTTTCTTCTTTCCGCGTTCTTCATCAATCGTATCCAATACAAACCTGTATTATCGCTAACCCAATCCAATTCAAGCCTTCGCACTGCCCACAAACAATATATAGAAGGACTTCGTTATATCACTCACCATGTAGACGTTATGCTAATCACATTACTTAAAGGAGCCTTTGCTTTGATTGTGGGTGGCGCATTTCAGGTCATTCAAGTATCCCTTGCGGAGCAGGTTTACGTAATAGGTGAAGGAGGAGGTACCAGCCTGGGACTTCTTTACGCGGTTGCCGGTGTGGGAACCGGCATCGGTCCAATCTTCTTCCGGCGATTTACCGGGGATCGAAATCGCCCTTTGCAAATTGCTATAGCTATATCTTACGCGGTCGCGGCGTTGGGATTAATAATTACTGCCCCACTTATAGGTTTTGGACTGGTCCTTTTAGGAACATTCTTCAGAGCTTTCGGAGGCGGAGTTAACTGGGTATTTTCTACTCAACTCCTCTTACAAACCGTACCAGATACTATTCGTGGTCGTGTATTTTCGACTGAATTCGCCATCTTCACGCTCGCTAGCGCTATGGGAGCCGCCGCTGGTGGCTGGCTTATTGATAATACATCAATTACATTATCTGCTATGATATGGATGATGGCCGGGCTCATCCTCATCCCAGGCGGATTATGGACCGCCTGGATTGCGAC
>DAOVXM010000257.1 GCA_030636125.1 Chloroflexota bacterium
TGCAGGTCTGTCCAACTGCAGCGTTGATGCCTGTCTCACGGCTTGGCAAGGGCCGCGAATGGGAACTTGAAAAGATCAAAACCATCTGTGGATACTGCGGAGTTGGATGCCAGGTTGAATATTCGCTGGGCGACGGAGAAATCCTATACGCCCAGTCGACTCCTGAAGCACCGGCTAATGGCGAGTTCCTCTGTACCAAGGGACGTTACGGCTGGGATTTTGCCAACAATCCCGAGCGCTTGAAGAGCCCCATGCTGCGGCGTGACCTGGCATATGATCTTGGCTTGACTGATGAACCTTGGGAATTACCGGATAAATCCCCTCTGAAGATCAGAAATCCAAAGATCGAGGACAGCTTCATTCCAGTAGATTGGGATTTTGCCCTGGACTTGGTCGCTGAAAAATTGGTAGATACTGTTGATACACACGGTCCCGACTCTGTCATGGGTCTGGCCTCGGCGCGCTGTACCAACGAAGAAAATTATATCTTCCAGAAATTCTTTCGCGCAGGCATAGGCACCAATAACATAGATCATTGCGCCCGGCTCTGACACAGCTCCACAGTTGCAGGCCTCGTGCAGGCCTTCGGTAGAGGAGCAATGACAAATTCTATCAGCGAGATTCGCGATGTGGATTGTATCTTCATCACCGGGTCAAATACTGCCGAGGCGCACCCGGTCATCAGCTATGAAGTCATCCGGGCGGTCAAGCGCGGCGCGCACCTTATCATCGTCGATCCCAGGCGTATACCCCTGTCAGAGCATGCCACACTTTTCTTGCAAATACGTCCGGGGACGGATATTTACGTCTTTCTGGCCATCATGCATACCATCATCCAGGAGGGTTGGCAGGATGGGGATTTCATCTCTGAACGAACAGAAGGCTATGAAGAGTTCAGAGCTATCCTGGAGGAATACACGGTTGAACGAGCGGCATTGATCTCCGGCGTTCCAGCTGAGTTGATCGAAGAGGCCGCCCGCATCTATGCACTCGGAAAACGAGTGAGTGGCGCCTCAGTTTACCAGGATGAACGCGGCCACAGCTCAATTCTCTATGCGATGGGCATTACCCAGCGGAGTAATGGCACTGACTTGGTCATGACTCTGGCCAACCTGGCTATGCTCTGCGGTCATATTGGCAAACCTTCGACCGGGGTTAACCCGCTGCGGGGACAATCAAACGTCCAGGGCGCCTGCGACGCCGGATGTCTGGTGAACGTTTTTCCAGGTTACAAGCGGGTCACCGATGAGATCTCTCGAAAGGAGCTGGCCATCAGGTGGGAAGTTGAATCGCTACCGGGCGAGATCGGCTTGACCATTGTTGAGGCGATGCATGCCGCCAATGAGGGCAAAGTCCGGGCGGTCTATGTCATGGGTGAAAACCCAATGATGTCCGACCCGAATACCAGCCATGTCGAAGCGGCTCTGCGCAATCTCGACTTTTTGGTTGTGCAGGATATTTTCCCAAGCGAAACCGCCCAGCTTGCGCACCTTATCCTGCCAGCAGCATCGTCGCTGGAGAAGGATGGTACATTCACGAACACCGAGCGGCGTGTACAGTTAATCAAACCGATATTACCAGCCCCTGGTGAAGCGCTTCCCGACTGGCAAATAACGGCTGAGATCGCGGCCCGGTTCGATAAAAGAATGGGGAAAAAGCGTGACCCGGGCTACTGGATTTTCCCCTCTACGGAGTCCATCTTTGCAGAACTGGCCCAGGTGACCCCAATTTACGCTGGAATGAGCTACGAACGTCTGGCGGATGAGGGCCTCCAGTGGCCATGTTTGGACGGTGAACACCCTGGAACGCCCATTCTGCACGTTAACCAGTTCCCCAGGGGGTTGGGAAAGTTTGCACCAGTAAGGGCAAACGACCCCGCTGAACTGCCGGATGAAGAGTACCCGTTAATACTGTCCACTGGTCGGGTACTCTACCATTACCACTCCGGTACAATGACACGACGCAGCAAGCCCCTTGCCTGGCGTGAACCACGCGGCTATGTCGAGATCAACGCCGAAGACGCCGCGGCGATTGACCTAGAAGACAAGAATGCCGTGGTGATCAAGAGCCGCCGGGGCAGCGTACGCACCCGCGCAAAAATAAGCGATCGCGTGCCTCCCGGCACCGTTTTCCTGGCATTTCACTGGCGTGAAGCCCCGGCAAACATGTTAACACAAGATTTTGCCCTTGACCCGGTTGCAAAAATCCCAGAGTATAAGATCACCGCAGTTCGATTGGAGAACCCTCGCAAAAAACGTTCGCCTACATAAGAATCATGGCCGAATTTACAAAAGCGATCCCAGTGCATGGATTAGTGCTGGGTCTTCAAAATGACAACTGACAAACAAAATTCCCCACAAAAGCTGTGGGGAATTTGATAATAGTTGATTAGATCAAACAGGATTTTCCTCTAATACCTGGATGATGCGCAACAAAGTGTGATTCACAGGAGTAGAGATACCATAAGCTTCACCCAACTCCACAACTTTACCACCAAAGATCTCCACCTCAGTTTTTCGCTTGGCTTCAATATCTTGCAACATTGAGGTCTTACCTTGGGGGGATAAGGTATTAAGTATCTTATACCAGTCCTCCACATCGTTTTCCCCCAAGTTCACCCCGACATGCTTGGCTAATCGTACCACTTCCTGCATGAGCGCTTCCATCAATGCCTGTGCCTTGGGTGATGACTGGAAGACTCCATACGGTGCCCGCATCACCGCCGACGCCTGATTCATTCCCACATTGACCATAAATTTCCACCACATCATCCGCATCATGTCGGTAGGCGTCTCATAAATGATGCCTGCCCGATCGAAGGCTCTCTGCACCCGCAGGACCCGTTGGCTGAGTTGGGTATTGTCTGCTTCACCAAAAATGATTTTTCCCGGAATGTTATAGGAAATCTGCGATTCCTGGCGTAGGGCATCTATACCAACAGCGATGGCGTAGAGCAGCTTATCCATACCATAGATAGAGCCGATATATGTCTCGCTATCAAGCCCATTCATCACAGAGATTATGGTTGTATCCTCCCCCACCAGATTTCGTAGACCTCCAACCGCTTGGGAGAGGTGATGATGTTTAAGCGCAACGATGATAAGATCTGCCGGTGTGGTGGTTTCCTCCGGGTGGATGACAGGTATAAAATACTTTTTCCCGTTGACGATGATGCCGTCACTCTTGAGGCGTGTATAGCGTTGACCACGCGCGATAAATGCAGTTGAAAACTCTTCTCTTTCGAAAAATATGCTGGCATAAGAAGCGCCCAGCGCGCCTGCGCCAAGGATAGCTACTTTTTGGATTTCCTGCATTGATTACTCCATACGATCTATTTATCAACAGGTATGCTCAAACCAATCGTAGGTGGCTGAGCCGTGAGTTCGTCGGCGATGATAGTGTAATCAGGATGACCTTGGAGCAAAGTAACCGGGTAATCTACATCGACCCGGCCAAGTAAGGCTATCCGCAATACACTCTGCTGCCAGGTACCACTCGGGCAGTACAAGCGAATCCGCCGCGAAGCATAGATATCGCGCATGCCAAGCGTTACCGCCATGGGTGGCATATCGGCTGGATTGCCCCCTGTATTGTAGCTGCTATTTATTACAACCGTCTCTGGTGCAATAGAGACGATACGGGTAAGTGAATTGCGACATTCTTTCGGAGTTAATTTATACCAGCGCGAAATGGGTGGTTCGTTGAATGCTACATGGCCATGATACCCTAAGCCACCATAACAAGTATCAATTCCTCCTACTTCAGCGATTTTCTGACTGATTGCATCTACGTTAAGCGGATCTGGAAAATGAACTTGATCGTCCGGTATACGTAGGTCTGGATCAAGTTTGCCAAACAGGTTTTTACGCATAAACCCCTCAAAACTGAGCGGGTGCTTCACGGGGATAGCTCTACCTTGCCAATCACAGTATTCATCCATATTAAACGTGTGGACATTCTGCCAGCTGATCCTTTCCTGGTTGCTTATCTGGGTTAGAATAGGGTATTGACTGACCGGTCCTACAGGTAAGATCAATCTTGTGAGGCGATTGAGTTGGTTGTTCGATTTAATCTCATCGGCAATCGAGCGCGCAAAGTGATGGAAAAGCGCGTTTGGATTTGGAAAAATTTCAACCGGTACTTTGCTCGCTTTATGCAAATCCGCCGTGGGAAGAGTAAGGTAATTTTGTTGTGCATCCATTTTATTCTCCTCAGGTTTGTTTACTATACTTGACATGCAATTTTGGTTACCCAATACTAATTTAATAATCAGTTCGTAAGGAAAAACTCCGAAAATAAGGAGTGTAGGCTACGCCCACACCCCCCCTATTTTCGGACTGAGCCGAGTAACACCTGTTCATGTCAAGTTAACTAAATCATTGAACATGATTATTTTATCAAATATTTACATCGCCAACCACAAAACATCATGAACTCTCGTGAACGCGTTAGACTCACATTGAACCATCAAAAAGCGGACCGAATTCCACTTGACCTAGGGGGTACTCCTGTAACCGGAATGCACGTGAGCTCGGTCTACTTGCTTCGCCAGGCATTAGGGCTAGATGCACCAGGTGAACCAGTTAAAGTGATCAATATATACCAAATGCTTGGAGAGATAAAAGTAGATTTACTAGACGCCCTGGGTGTTGATATCATTAGTTTGAACCGCCCCACAAACTCGTTCGGCATCCCAAATGAAGGTTGGAAGGAGTGGACCACCTCCTTTAATGGTACTCCGGTATTAGTGCCAGGCGGATTTAATACTGATCCTGAACCAAATGGCGATCTGCTCATATATCCGCAAGGGGATAAGACTGCACCTGCGAGCGGTCGTATGCCGCAAGGCGGTTATTACTTCGATGCCATTATCAGGCAACCCCCGATTGAAGAGGCTAACTTGAACGCCGCAGACAACCAGGCAGAATTTCAGCTCCTCTCTGAGGACACCCTGGCTTTTTATCAAAA
>DAOVXM010000175.1 GCA_030636125.1 Chloroflexota bacterium
CCCTTGTGTAAATCCCAACCAGGCTAAGAAGATGGCCAACAAAGCGCGCGCCATGGTAATCAAATCAGCGACCTGTTTTGCGACTAACATGGTGACCTCCTTCCATCCAATCTGGTTACCGTTATTATTACATCAAGCTCTTATACGCCTTACTTTCTCCGGGAAAGTAAAACTAAGCCGCGGCTATCCTGGGAGTTCTCTTGTTTCCACTATAGCAAATTCTCAGAGGAAATTCAAGCCCTGCGCTCGACTCGTATCCAAATCCCCATATTTTATAGGGAGAAGATTTATTAAATCTCCAAACAAAAATAATGGGCACCGCATCTGAATTGGTGCCCATGCTTGGATATTTTTTATACAAATGAAAGGACATACAGGAACTCAAATACAAAAGCAAATCGATTATCTAGTTCCAGTGAAAATTGAGTTCATTGAATAAAACCCGGTCATCACCTTGCTCTAGCACTCACTGAGCAGTTACATACGCTTATTAATTGGTCACGACAAATTTGCCCTTCATGCCGGCATCATAATGCACACCTTCCTGCACAAAGCAGCCGATTTCCCATTCGCCGACCATATCTTCCGTCACTGTAAAGGTGATGGTGGCTTTCTCCTTTGCTTCCGCAGGCAGGGCAACCATAAATCCTTCATGCCCATGCTCCGCTTCATCTTCGCTGTGCTCGTCACCTTCCTGGTGCTCGTCTTCTTCGTGATCATCATCCGCATGGTCATCTTCAGACATATCAACTGCTGTCATGACGACCACCGGCTCCACTCCAGCACTTTCGAACAGATCATGCTGGTATCCACTCGGACGATTATTCATCATCATAACATCCCGTCCGATCATCAGCTCGTGCTCCAATAGGCCTGAATTGATTAGTTCAATGGTGACATCTTGTCCAACCGTCGCTTCCAATGTATCTATCGAGTAAGCAAACTCACTCATCTCTATCTCAAAGGTGACCGGCTCGGGCTCTTGACTCCCGCAAGCGACCAGTAGTACAGAGGCTATTACCAACACAAATAACAATAATCCATAACGTTTCATAACTTTCTCCAATCTAATCTATTGAGCCAACTTGGTCAATTCTAGGGCTTGCCCTGATCATACTTCCATTTAATCCTCGCGTCACGCGCCGCTTGGCGCTGCCTAAAATAAGCCAAATTGCCTAATCCAACTTAAGTGATTTGACGGTTTGACATCGATCGCATCAACTATATAATCAAATGGTAACCTCTCCTACCTTAGGCTGAGAGGTTACATCAAATGTATCTAAACCAAGAGTATATTCATGCTATCAACCAATACGCTTCTAACCATACACTCAGATAGCGAGACTGCAACCAGCAGTGCCACAGAGAACCTGAGACAGGCTGGTCTGCAAGTCGTGCAATCCTTCGATCTGCAAACAGCACGCGCCACCCATAAAGATTGCACCTGCCCCTATCACGGTACGGAACAGTGCAACTGCCAAATGGTGATGCTGTTAATTTACCCCCAGGTTGGTGCACCTGCCACAATGGTGATTCACAGCCACAACGAGCAAACCCATATCTCTCTCGTAGATAGTCCTGGACAGCGGCCCAGTCCGGAACTCGTTGACCTGATCTTGAAAGCGTTATCTGATATTGCCCGTTAGCGCTCAAATTAAACAGAAACCTGAACTTATTTATCACTGGGAGTGATTATGAAATCAAAACGACAAACCATGCGTGATAAACGCCAAAAAAGAAAAACCCTCAACCGTATCCTTTTGGGAGGAGTTGCGATCGTACTCGTTGCCGTTATTGGATACTTCATCTGGAACGCCTCCCGACCGGCTGTTGGTCAAGAAGTACCTGTAATGGCAGACTCTGGTCACGTGGAAGAGGGCGCAGACCCCGGCCCCTATAATACAGATCCCCCAACATCAGGGCGGCATTATGCTATTGAGCTAAATGCCGGTTTCTACGATGAGGCCGACCTCAGCTCAATGCCCGAATTCCCTGAAGGCCACCTGGTGCACAACCTCGAGCACGGTTATGTCATTTTCTGGTATAACTGCAACCTGGTTACCGAAGGGGAATGCACCGAGCTCAAGGCTCAAGTGCGCTCTGTTTTGGATCAAGAAAACAACTTTAAAGTAATCGCCTTTCCGTGGGAATCGCTCAAAGTTCCAGTCGTATTGACCTCTTGGGGACAGATGCAGGAATTTGAGACCTTTAACCCCGAGCTAGCTCAAACCTTCGTTAATCGCAACCGCAACCAAGCGCCTGAGCCCCTGGCCCCATAATCTTCGCCATTGGAACAGCATGGAGAGTCATTACAAATACTAACGAGCATTCCTTGTGCGCACGACATCCACTCCATTAAGTCAGATTTTCAATTGGGCTGTCCGCCACTGGATCATAGTCTTTGCTGTGCTGTTAGGTCTATATGTCGGATTGCCATTCCTGGCACCGATCTTTATGCAGTTAGGTTGGACCGGGGGAGGTAAAGCCATATATACGCTCTACTCCACCCAATGTCACCAACTACCACAGCGCTCATTTTTCCTCTTTGGTGACAAGTTGATGTATTCATTAACTGAAGTACAGGCTGCCTGGAACAACACGCTCAACCCCCTCATCCTGCGCCAATTTGTCGGCAACCCTGAGATGGGCTGGAAAGTGGCCTGGTCTGATCGTATGGTTTCGATGTACTCCAGCATCTTGGTCTTTGGCTTATTATGATGGCCATTTCGCCAGCGCATCAAACCGCTACCTTGGTGGGGCTTTATTCTTCTGACCATACCCATGGCTATTGACGGCATTACTCACCTCATCAGCGATTTTGCTGGACTCGGCCAAGGTTTTCGTGACAGCAATGCCTGGTTGGCAGCTTTAACCAAGAACGCATTACCCGCCACTTTTTACGCCGGCGATTCTATCGGGTCCATTAATTCCTGGATGCGACTGGTCACCGGCGTTCTTTTTGGGTTAGCTATTGTCTGGTTTGGCTTTCCCTATATAAATGACTGGCTTGAGGATATTGCCTACCCGATCGAACCCGGGCATCCTAAGAATACATAACAACATACTGCTCATTGACCACTAGCTCGGCTTCCAAGGATAAGTCCTGTAGGCAGCTTATATTAGTGAACTCTCATCCATAATGGGTATTTTTCGATCAGCCCCATAGTAAAATTTCAACATGGAGAAACATTCCATTCGTGTTCTTCTAGCCGATGATCATGCCGTGGTAAGGGCTGGCATCCGTCAATTTCTAGAACAAGCCGACGATATCCAGGTCGTGGCAGAGGCAGAAGATGGTCATGCAGCTCAATCCCTTATAGAGCAGTTCCAACCGGATGTAGCTGTGTTGGACATCCAAATGCCCAAGGCTAGCGGGATCGAAGTCACCCGTTGGATTCGGACAAACCACCGGCAGATAGGTGTTCTGATTCTGAGCGCCTATGACGATGACCCCTACGTGATGGCTGTTTTACAGGCCGGTGCTAATGGATACGTTCTGAAGACCGCCCCACCCGCCGATATCATCTTGGCTGTTAGAGAAGTAAACGCAGGTAGGTCAGTTCTTGACCCAACGATCACTCAAAAGGTGATGGCTCAAGTTTCCGGACAACGCAGCACCTTACCAATTGAACAGCTCACAGAGCGAGAAATGGAAGTGCTGACGCTGGTTGGGCGCGGCTATACCAACAAGGCTATCGGCGTCCAACTGGGCATCAGTGACCGCACCGTGCAGGGACACTTGGCCCGCATTTTCGGTAAGCTCCAGGCAGCCAGCCGGACCGAAGCGGTCATGCGCGCCGTGTCTTTGGGTTGGTTACCTTCCGATTTGGGGGTTCCTTTAGATAACGGCTAGTTATGAAAAAAGTATCCCGCTTCTCCTGGCGCGGTTTAACTCCCCAACTTTTCGCCATCATCATCCTACCGGTCATCGGACTTTTACTATTAGTCACCTTCGGAGGCCTGAGTCTGCACCAGTATTCTATGCGCACATTGGTTGGTCAACGCGATCAGCGCGCCGCTCGCGCTGCAGCCAGCACGATCGAAGAGCAACTCCGTCACCGGAATATGGCTATGCGCGGCTTAGCGTTACGCGCCACCTCGAACACTTCAACAGAGGCATTGACCACGATTTTAAATGAGACCGACTATCTTATCCCGGATTTCGAGGGTGGTTTTGCATTCTTAGACCCGGGCGGCAATCTAATTGCCTATTCAGGCGACTCGACTCTCTGGGAAAGCCTTGACCGAACTACATTTGATACTCTAGAGCGATCGCTAACCGAGGAAACTCCCACCGCTGTTTGGGCATCTAGCCATCCCATAACCTTGGAACCCTTGGTGTATGTATTATCCCCAACCAAGGACAACCTGATCGCCATAGGTGCGTTTTATCCAAAGGACCTGCTTCAACGCTCACTGGCCGAAGTCTTCAGCCCCGATGAGGGAGGCTCAGCCTTTGTGATCGATAGCGAAGGTCATTTGCTATACTCACGAGGCAATTTAATCGAAGGCGAAGACCTGAATACCCACCCTGGTATAGAAGAGGCCTTAGCCAATAAAAGCGGGGCTACCTATATTCAAGTTGGGGAAAAAGAGCACGTCGTCGCGTATAGCCCTGTTTCATCCGCGAATTGGGCTCTGATCATCGAAGAGCCATGGGAGACGGTCGCCAGTCCATTGCTGCGGGTGACCGAAGGCGCACCATTAGTGCTCATCCCAATAGTGGTTGTTGCCTTATTAGTCGTGTGGTTTGGCACTCGCCGGATCGTACAGCCATTACAGGCACTTGAATCAAAAGCGGCCGAGTTGGGTTGGGGAAACTACGCTCCAATCGAAGAACCGGTTGGGGGCATCACTGAGATCCGTCGTTTGCAATCCGAGCTGATTCACTTGGCGCACAAGGTAAAAGTCGCCCAACAAGGATTGCGCGGCTATATCGGTGCCATAACCCAAGGCCAGGAGGAAGAACGCCAGCGCCTGGCCCGCGAATTACACGATGATACGCTGCAGGCATTGATCGCGCTCAACCAGCGTGTACAACTGGCACAATTATCCATGAACGGCAACCCAAAATCTTCCGAGTTGGCTGAAATTCAGGATCTAACTGAGCATACCATCCAAAATTTGCGCCGCATTACCCGAGCACTTCGTCCAATATATCTCGAAGATCTTGGATTGGTGGCTGCCTTGGAGATGCTGGCCCAAGAAATTCAACAAGCTAACGATTTAATAGTCGATTTCCATCAATCAGGCAGAGAAAAGCGCTTAGGATCAAATGTGGAGCTAGCCCTATATCGTATCGCTCAGGAAGCGTTGAGCAACGTTATCCGCCATGCACAGGCAACTCAGGTTGCGATTCACCTGAGCTTTTCGTCGCAAAACCTGACATTGGAAATCAGCGACAACGGGATTGGGTTTGATGTTCCAGAAAGCCCGGCTGAATTTGTTCCCAGTGGGCACTACGGGTTGCTCGGCCTTTCCGAACGAGCCGAAATGATCTCCGCAAAATTAAAAATCGACTCGATGCCCGGCCGGGGCACCCAGGTGATAGTGATACTGCCTAACACCTCGATAGGACCTGTTGGATACTTGTCTGATATTGACCTTAATGCACCAACAAACTGATTTATCGATATCGTAGATTACGGAGATAAAAACGAAACGCATTACATGGTTGTTCCTGGTTTTAAGTTTGGCAACCACCCTATTGGGTGCCTGTGGTTCCAGTCCGGGGATCCCAATCACCCCGGCTGCGGATCGCCCAACATTCTTATTCTTCTACACCGACGGTTGAACGCCTTGAGCCAAGATGGAGCCCGTCGTGAACGAGCTAGAAGTGAATTTCGATGGCCAGATAGATTTTCGCAGCCTGGATGCCTCTGCTGAGGGTAAGGCAGCTTTTCGAGCTTTCCAGCTGCGCGGCCACCCAGCTTATGTGTTAATCAACCCCTCCGGGGAGGTGCTCTGGTCAGGTTTAGGCGAACAGCCATTAGACAATATTACAAAAGCCATAGAAACGGCATTAGATAAACCATAATCAACAAAATATCATGTTATACTGCCGCAGTGGTCGGAGAAGTAATATGGTTGCCGAGGGGGAA
>DAOVXM010000216.1 GCA_030636125.1 Chloroflexota bacterium
GTGATTCAAGAATTGTTACGCCGGACGGAAGCCCTTGATCCGGCAGAGATCGACGACGTCAAAATTGGGTGCGCTTTTCCGGAGGGTGAACAGGGCATGAATATGGCTCGCATGGTTGTATTTCGGGCGGGGCTTCCCGTATCTGTCCCCGCTGAAACGATCAACCGTTTTTGCGCTTCGGGTGTGCAGAGCATTGCCCATGCTGCCTTCGCCATTATAGCTGGGCAAATCCAGGTTGCTATCGCGGGTGGCACTGAGTCGATGTCTATGGTACCCATGACGGGCTTAAAGTTCGCTCCTATGCCGCATCTAGCGGACCATTATCCAGAGGCGTTCACAAGTATGGGATTGACCGCCGAGAACGTGGCTGCCAAGTACAGCGTTAGCCGTGAAGACCAGGATGCCTTTGCTCTGCGCAGTAACCAGCGCGCAAGCGCAGCGGTCGGGTCGGGGCGTTTTGACCCGGAGATCGTACCACTGGATGTGGTAGTCGTCGAGCCAGGCAGTAATGGCAAACCTACAAAGCGCTCATTTACCTTTAAGCGTGATGAGGGACCACGCGCTGACACTAGCATCGAGGCTTTAGCCAGATTGAGACCAGCCTTCAAAGAGGGTGGCACGGTCACTGCAGGTAATTCCTCCCAGATGTCTGACGGCGCGGCCGGCGTGGTGATTATGTCTCGGGCTAAAGCTGATGCTCTTGGGTTGAAGCCCTTGGTGCGCTTTATCTCTTTTGGCGTGGGTGGTGTGCCACCGGAGATTATGGGAATGGGTCCGGTCGAGGCTGTTCCTAAGGCTTTGAAGCTGGCTGGCCTAACGCTGGATGACATTGGTTTGATTGAACTGAACGAAGCCTTCGCGGCCCAAGGTCTGGCCGTGATGCGCGAGCTAGGCTTGAACGAGGAGATCACCAACGTCAATGGCGGCGCTATTGCCCTGGGGCACCCATTGGGCTGCACAGGCGCCAAGCTGACCACCCAGCTTATCTATGAGATGAAGCGTCGTGATGTCCAAATCGGCATGGTAACCATGTGTATCGGTGGTGGCATGGGGGCTGCCGGGATATTTGAGAACCTGACGTAAGATAAGAGACAAGAAACCGGGAGCGTAAAGCCTACGTTTTCGGTTTCCCAATGAAAATAATTAAATAAGGAGAAATAACAATGTCAGATATTACTGTTAAGCAGCTTGTCCAGAATCACGAAAAGGCTTTTAAACCCGAAGCTGCTGAAGGTGTGGATGCCGTCATTCAATACCACCTGACAGGTGACGAAGGTGGTGATTGGATTGTCACAATCAAGGATGCTAAATGCACCGTTGCTGAAGGCACGGCTGAGAATCCTAAAATGACCTTGACAGCAGATGCTCAGGATTTTAAGGATGTGCTCACAGGTAAAGCCGATGGTATGCAGTACTTCATGCAGGGTAAGCTCAAATTAGCGGGTGATTTAAATCTGGCGATGAAGTTGACCACCTTCTTTAAGATGGGTTGAAGATTCCCGCTTTTCGGTGAGGGGCAGCTCATACATACCCCTTGGAATACGGTGCATAAAACTGCGACACACGCTGATTTACACGTGCGTCGCAGTTTTAAAATCAACGGGGTCATTTATACGAAATGGTAATTTTTATTCGTCGAAGGGAACCTCCACCACTTTAGTCCTGATTTCGGCGAACATGGCATCCATTTCTTCTTTGACCCTGACGATGATCTGATCTTGTGGGACTATCGTCTTTGCCTGGCTATCACGGCGCTTGAATTCAATCCCACCTTGTTGAAGTGAGCGCCCGCTGACGGTCAGACGGATCGGCAGACCGATCAGGTCAGCATCATTGAACTTCACACCTGGGCTTTCTGCGCGGTCATCATACAGCACTTCAACACCCGCTGCGAGTAAATCTTGGTACAAACGCTCGGCGGTATCCTTGACATCATCAGCTCCTTTACCCGACAAGGCCACGATATGGACGTGATAGGGGGCCACAGAAATTGGCCAGATCAAGCCATACTCGTCATGATGCTCTTCGGCGACGCAGGCCAGCAGGCGACCGCTGCCGATCCCATAGGAACCCATGATAACCGGTTTTTCCTTGCCATCCTTATCTAAATAGTAACAGCCCATTGAATCGCTGTAGCGCGAGCCAAGTTTGAAGATATTGCCGACTTCCACGCCGCGCACAGTTCGCAGAGTCCCGCCACAATTGGGGCAGGCATCCCCTTCCTGAGCCGCGGCGATATCTGTGACGATGTCAGCCTGGTAGTCGCGCCCGAAGTTGACGTTCTTCAAGTGGTAGCCTTCCTCATTAGCGCCTGCCACCAGGTTGGGTGACTCAGGGATGAGATCATCGACAACTACCAGGGAATTCTGCAGTCCAACCGGTGAGGCGTATCCAGGTACGGCTCCCACGGAAATTATCTCTTCTTCCGTTGCTGGTCGCAGCTCGCTGGCTTTAATGGCGTTGGCCAATTTTATCTCGTTAAGTTCCATATCGCCGCGCAGGACTGCGAATACGAATCGTTCGACACTTTCCTGCCCTTCAGGGATGTTCGCCATAAAAAATACAGCTTTGGCAGTCTTGGCTTCCGGCACTCCCAGGAAGTTAGCTAAGTCTTCGATAGTCTTGCTATCTGGAGTGGCAACCTTTTCCACAGGCATTGGATCTTCTTGTGCGCTTTCCGGTTTTTGAAAGCGAGCGATATGACGATTGGCAGCATAATTGCAAGCCTTACAAATTAACAGGGTGTCTTCACCAATAGGAGTCAGGTACATGAATTCGTGTGCCATCTTGCCGCCCATCATGCCCACATCGGATTTAACAGCCACGGTAGGTATACCGGAACGATAGAAGATATTAAAATAAGCCTGGTAATGGGCCTGGTATTGTTTATCCAAACCTTCCCAATCGGCATCCAGGGTGTAGCTATCTTTCATCGTAAACTCGCGCACCCTGATCAGCCCGGCACGTGGTCGCGGGTCATCGCGCCACTTGGTCTGGATGTGGTAGATCAGGAGCGGTAACTGGCGGTAAGAGTGGATCTCTTTGCGCACGATATCGGCTACCACCTCTTCATGGGTCATGGCTAACACCATATCGCGATTATTTTTATCTTTGAAGCGACCCATCTCGGAACCAATCTGGTACCAGCGTTCTGTCTCTTGCCAGATTTCTGCCGGGTGTATAACCGGCATAGCTAACTCTTGACCGCCAATAGCGTTTATCTCGTCCCGCATGATGTCCTCGATCTTGGTCAGGGAGCGCTTTGCTAAAGGCATATAGGTGAATATGCCCGCAGCGAGCTGGCGGATGAACCCTGCCCTCAATAGGAGCCGGTGGCTCGGTATTTCAGCCTCGGCGGGGGCTTCGCGTAGGGTCTGGCTGATAAGTTTTGAGACTCGCATGATGTCCTCCATTTAATAAAATAACCCTCTGGAGCTTCCAGTCCAGAGGGTATTTCAAATTCAAAGGTAGTAACTTACCTACCGAATCCCTATAGACCGAAAGCCCGTCTGGGCTTACGCGGAGCAGGGGCTGGGGTAGGATTACTAAGTATAGAAGTATAGACGTGCATAATAGAAAAAGTGTACCATCGGATGGAATACTGTCAAGGTTTTCTGAGTTAATTGCTTAAATACTTGATTCGAGGTATAAATTTTCTGGTGAAAATGCCCCACAGATTATTCTCCAAAAAAGGTTGCATTAAAGAAGGCTATTACCCGTCTTTCATATTCCTCTCGGGCAATGAGATGATTGCGCCCGTGTGCTCCTTGGGGGACGATCCATAAAGTCTTTGGCTCTCCTGCCTGAGCATATTGAGTTTGAGCTCGACCACCCTTGCTTTCATGCTCACCGAAAATCATGAATACAGGTCTGGGGCTGATATGCGGCAATTCATCAATGGGACTGATGGTCCAGGGGTTGATACCACTAAACAGCCGATAGGAGCTGGTAATGCTGGAGATGAATAAACGGCGTGGCCAGGATTGTGGCTGGCCTGCACCGATCAGGAGTTCGCCCAAATTTGCAT
The DNA here is from genome assembly GCA_030636125.1 of Chloroflexota bacterium. The sequence continues at coordinate 4,028 of DAOVXM010000216.1, forward strand.
AATTGCCCTCGGCCACGACCGCAACGATCTCTGGATGCTGAGCCGCAGCGCGGATTACCGTTGCTCCGCCCATCGAAAAACCAAATGCGCCAATCTTATCGATCTCTGGAAGGGTTTGTAAGAAGAATAACCCCGCGGTTGCATCGTATACTTCATCCCCTCCCAGCGTGACGGTTGCCCGCGGACTGGCGCATGCCCGGCTATCAATTTGCAACACGCCATAACCCTCTTGCACTAGAAAGTCAATTGGGGGAAGTTTTTTGCCAAGCGACCCGCTCATGCCGCCTAACGCCAGGATGGCAGCCCCGTTTTGAGTGGGGTAATACCACATTTTTATAGATAATCCGTCCTCTGTTTGTAACCAGTGTTCTTCAGGTTGAAAAAGCCCCTCGGGTGGCTGAGGAAGGCGATTGCAAGTTGGATGGGTAAGTACATAGACGAATATACCAGCCAGAGCGATGTTAAGGATCAAATATCCAGCCAGCGAGGCAATCAGGGCAAAAGTCCCTAGGCGTATAACCCATTGAAATCTTCTGGGTCGGGATTTGGGTGTAACTGGCGGTCCTGGATCGAGCTTATTTATAAATCCTCCCCTCATTATTATGGTTCGTCTAAACCTATAAGATTTTCCGATACAGAGGCTTGCGCTCATCTAATCTACGCAAACCGGCTTCGTGGGCCCATTTCATGGCGGTTTTAAATTCCTGGCTGGTAATCCGTCGTTTGAGTTTAGGATAATTATTGGCTTTATACGCGGGGCGATATTGATCCATCAAATTTAGGTAGGTGTTGGGGGAGATCTCTTCGGCCAGAAAATGGACGATTTTATCGGTGCCCGCCAGATTGTGGGGTAATACCAGATGGCGCACCAGCAATCCCCTGGTAGCCAGACCGGACTCGTTGATGTAAAGGTCGCCAACTTGTCTGTGCATTTCACATACGGCTACCTGGTTGATCTTGGGGTAGTTTCTAACCTTAGAGTAGTGCCGGGCGATTTTGGTGCTGGCGTATTTCATGTCGGGCATATAGATGTCTACCACCCCATCGAGCAATTTAAGTGAACTGGGGGAATCATAGCCTCCGGTGTTGTAGACCAGGTGCAGACGCAACCCAGCTTGCGCCGCGATCAGTACAGCAGCCAATATCTGGGGGACAACGTGGCTGGGGGAGACAAAGTTAATATTATGGCAGCCAAGGTTTTGTAATTCCAACATAATTGCCGCCAAATCTTCGGGCTCGACCTCTTCTCCTGCATCGGTTTGGCTGATGTCGTGGTTTTGGCAGTACTGGCAGGTTAGATTACAGCGGGTGAAGAAGATAGTGCCCGAACCACGCCAACCACGTAAAGGATCCTCCTCTCCCAGATGCGGTCCATAACTGCTTACTTTAGCGCGTATACCCGTGCGGCAAACACCCGTCTTGCCTGCTCGGCGATCGACTGGACAATCCCA
>DAOVXM010000496.1 GCA_030636125.1 Chloroflexota bacterium
CTGGAGGTCCTCACTCAGAGTAGTCGCGAACTGTCGCGCGCTCAGGCAAATCACCCAGATGCCCGCTAACATCCATCAAGCCCTGAATTTCGACTGCGGGCAAATAACGCAGCAACTCAGGATCACTGCATATACGTTCCGTCAATGGATTAGGCTCCATGGGATACCCAATACTCATTCACTAAGGATTTTAACTTTTGATTGCTCTTCTGGCTGATCCATCAAACACCTGAAATAGTATCACAATCAAGTGCCATCCTTTGCAGACGGGCATGACTGTCCTCGAATCCACCTGGACGGTTGCGAGCGTGCCAGATTGTTTTGTGTTCGGAAAGAAGATAAGGCATTTCCTGGGACAATTTGTCAACCGGATACTCACCCATCAGCCAGAGTGCTCGTTGACAGGCATGCCGCAGCATCGCCGCCGACCAGGAAAACTCGCGTTGAATCAAGTTTTCGTCATCCCGCTCCATCCTCGCTTTAGACAAAGGTTCCATAATCGCAGTGATACGCTCAAGAGTTTCACGCAGACATGGCGCCAGGTGGTCCCGCTTCAGATCGAATCTGGCCGTGATCTCCTTGGGCGTTAGCTGTAATATCCAGAACAAGAATGAGCTATTGGGCACCAGCATCCCAGTCGATTGGTAAACGTTGCCCAGATCATAGGCAAGCTGTCCCATAATACGTTTCCGGTCGTGGAATGCATGAGCGCTGATGGTTTCGCCAATATCTAAGTCAACATTAGCCTCATAAGCCCAACCAAGTGCTGCGCCATAACCGAAACCGATATAACTTACCGGCAATGGCTGCCAGTGACCATTATCCCCCCAATCGGTATTGAGGTAGCCCACCGCGCCATGTTTGAGCCCATTTTCAGCCGCATTCCTCAGATTCTCCAGCGCATTATCCGTCCGTCCGGCAATTGTATTCCATGAAGATGTGCCCGGACACACATAAAAGGGGATGCCTACTTTAGCGAACCTGGCGCCGTGATCTGCAAAGGGGTGCTCCGCCTCGTACCCCCACTCCAGGGCGATGGCATCACGCGGCAATTCACTTACCAGCTCTGGGTGATTGATGATGATATCCCCCCAAAACTGCATGGTACGGCCGCGGGCATTGACCTCCTGGTGAATTTTGAGTAGAAAATCGAGGTAAACTCTCCCTACACCGACTTTTTCAACAAGCGCCTTACTGCGCCCATAACCTAAATCAAATGTCTCATCACAACCCACATTAAATTGCTCGCTACTGAAGTTGTGCAAAAATTCATCATAGAGTTCGCGCAGCAATTTAAGGCTGCCTGGGTCACTTGGGCAAAGTGTGAATGGTTGTTCAAAAAGACCCTTGGCGGTGTCGCAACCCTGCGGGCATTCGGCCAAGTGTTTATATCTGTCATGCATCAACCAGCGGTGCATATGGCCGAAGGAGTTTTGATTGGGCACTAGTTCAATAAACCGTTCCTGGCAGAATGTGTCCAGGGAGCAGATTTGCTCAGCGGTCATCGGGGAAGCATTCGCCCAGACGGTTTGGTGATTTTGGTAGGCAAAAGTGTGTTCGTTGTAAAGCTGGAGCTGGTTGATCTTCCAACTGGCGAGTATATCTACAAGATCATATAAAGTTTCAATAGTGGGAACTTTATCCCGGCTGATATCAAGCATAACGCCACGTTGGGAATAATCTGGCCAATCTCGACAGCGTAACGCCGGTAGATGGCGACCGTAAGTTGTCAAGAGTTGCTTTATTGTTTGCACCGCATAGAAAACACCGCTTGCTGAAGCGGCTTTTACGTCGATTCTGTCTTGCGAGATGGAGAGTGTATACCCTTGGGTGTGCTGGTCGCCACCCGATCTGATCTTGAGAAAAAGTCCATCAGAAACCCCAAACGCTTCTGACTCGGTCTTAATATCCCATTCCAGTCCAGCCTTTTCACGCAGATACTGCTGCAAGGAACGCACAGAAAAGTGTAAGTCCTCTTCATACTCACCGGCTAGCACAATCAACCCCTTTTCGGGTAGAGGCAACCTTGCCCCAAGAAGCACAAGCTCACGCGGTTGTGGTAAGAGAGTTGTTGGAAGTGTCATGCAACAACCTCACGTACCATCGTCGCGAACTGGCGCGCTCGCTCAGGCGCATCCCCCACATGGCGACTCACTTCCATCAAATCCCGGATTTCCTTTTCCGATAAGTAACGGAGCAACTCAAGGTCGGCGCACAGGCGGTCGACCAGGGGGTTAGGCTCTCCCGACTGTATCGCCTCCCAGGCAACCAAAGCGTGTTGGCGCAGGCACTCATGTGCGCTCAGCCTGTCGGCGCCGGCTTTAGCAAGCGCCATAAGCACCCGCTCAGTAGCTGCAAAAGGGCCATAGATGGAAAGATTCTTTGCCAGGGCCGCCTGGTTGACCTGCAAGCCCTTTAGAATGCGCTGTGTCACTCGTAAAAGTTCATCGGCTATTAAGAAGGATTCTGGCAGCATCGTGCGGCGATTGGCCGAATCATCCAGGGTGCGCTCCAGCAGGGAGTGAGCCGCGTTATCCCAGGCTAGACGCGGCATCTGCGCCAGGGCGCGCGCCAATGAGTCGATCTTCTCAGCATTGATCGGGTTGCGCTTGAATGGCATCGCCGACGAGCCAACCTGCTTTTCCCCAAACGGTTCGCTCAATTCGCCTATTGGTGGTGACTGCAGGATGCGTAAATCGAAGGCAAACTTATACAGGCTGCCCCCCAACCCCGCCAGGGCGCTGATCACCTGGTAA
>DAOVXM010000339.1 GCA_030636125.1 Chloroflexota bacterium
AATGCACCAGTGGATGTCCTGTGGCTGAGTTCTTTGATTGGCAACCCAACCAGATCATGCGTGCTGTCCAGCTAGGGCAGGAGGATATCGCCTTTGAGTCCGAGACTCCCTGGCTGTGCGCATCTTGCCAGACGTGCAGCACACGCTGCCCGCAAGGATTGGACATCGCCGCCATCATGGATTTCTTAACCCGGGAAGCGCTGGCGAGGGGCTACAAACCGCAAATTCCTGTAGTGAACGTATTCAACGAAGCCTTCATGCGCGAAGTACGCATCTGGGGGCGGGCGTACGAACCTGGGTTGATGGCGGAAATGATGCTCCGAAATCCTAAAACTATGCTGGGCGATATTGACCTGTACGTCAAAATGCTCCAAAAGATGAAGGTGGGTTTTTTCCCAAGCCCGGCCCGTCCACCGCGCAATGTCAAACCCGTCCCAGGCGCAGCCGACGCTGTCGCTTACTATCCGGGTTGTTCGCTTCATTCAACAGCAACAGAGTTCAACCACTCAACAGAAGCGGTGTGCGAGGCGTTGGAGCTTAACCTGATCGAACCACACGGCTGGGTATGCTGTGGCGCTAGTTCAGCCCACAGTACTGACCCAGAAACCGCACTACGCCTACCCATGGAAAACCTGTCCCTGATCGAGCAGAGCGGCTTCAAAGAAGTGACCATGCCTTGCGCAGCCTGCTTCAACCGCCATAAAGCCTCCTTACACGAAATTCGCCAGAATGAAGCCCACAAGGCCGGGATGGATGAGACACTTGGTTACACTTACCAAGATAACGTACACGTCAGCACAGTAACAGAATCGATCTTGAACCACGTGGGGCTTGAAAGGGTCGCCGAGAGTACCAAGAAATCGTTAAAGGATCTGCGTTTGGTATGTTATTACGGTTGTCTACTGACCCGCCCTCCAGAAGTTACCGAAGCCCAACACCCAGAAAACCCGACCGATATGGATGATTTGATGATTGCACTCGGAGCGGAGGTTCTGGATTGGTCCTACAAAACAACCTGCTGCGGCGCAGCCCACTCACTTACTCGCCCCGACATTGTCATTAGCTTGAGTGGCAACCTGGTAAATCATGCCCGTGAGGCTGGCGCTGAGGCAATTGTTGTATCCTGTCCGCTATGCCACATGAACCTGGATGCCCGCCAATTCCAGATGGAAGTAGACGAGCCGGTACCAGTATTATATTTCACTCAGTTGATGGCGCTTGCTTTAGGCTTACCCGAGAAAGCAGCCGCCTTACACAAAAATCTGGTCGATCCGCGACCACTTTTAAGAATCAAAGGACTTATTGGCCCATCATAACTTCTCTGGTTTGTGGACCGCAACTAACAAGCTGAACACAAGCTAAGAGAGATTCACAACGCAATCAACGCCCACGGTATACAGGAGGTCTAATTATGGTCCCCGCAGACAAGCTTGACCAAATAATTGATCCGGCCGAATTGCTTACCGCAACAATTGAGCGCGCCTGGATTGCGATCTGTGAAACTTACGACGCGACTGCCTGCCTTCCTAACATGCAAACGTTATTTGAAGGCGCAGATTTGTTTTATCCTAAACAGGCAGCTGAATCTGTCGTGGCTACCATGCTCTTGGAAGTTGTGGAGTCTATAGGCAGGTTTTCCCCCTGGTATAAAATGCCCGCGCGCTCCTTTGGGTTAACCTCAGTGCGAGATAGCCAGACCAATCGCGTCCATTGGATGTTAGCCCCTGAAGCAACCCAGAAATGGCAAAAAGTCTTGGAACCACTTATTACAGTCATTCACAATTACAGTGGACTGATTCAAGCCATCCTCCTGGTGGACGACTTGATGCGAGATATACCAGGCGATCCATGCGTGACTGCCAATTGTGGCTGCTTGCCACCTCACACGATCCAGATCAGAGAGTCTGTGTTAGATAAAACGGAAATCATCTGTGAGTTGTGTATGCAGGCTTTCACCTTACCAGAAAATCACACCTAATCTTCCAAATTCCGGTTTTTGCTAACCGCTCCCATGTGCAATAAACACCCTGGATGCATTGAGTCCAAGGTGTTTATTTTATCTGGGTAATCGTACACACAACTTTCAAAGAAATGATATGATGAAGTTATCGCTTTATATATCAACTGTCACTTCTAATCATAAAACGAGGAATTTTCCCTTCATGGACAAACTACACCCCGACCTAGCTCGTATCATCATCCCAACCGAAACAATCCAATCGCGAGTCAAGGATTTGGCTAAGCAGATATCGCAAGACTTCAGCGATGTTGAAAGGCTATACATCATTGGTATCCTCAAGGGCGCTTTTATCTTCCTCGCTGACCTTACTCGACAGTTACAAGTAGATCATATCGTCGACTTTATGGCCCTTTCAAGCTACGGAAAAACGACTTCTTCCGGCGCGGTGCGCATCCTTATGGATTTACGCGAACCTATCGAAGGTCAACATGTCTTGATCGTCGAGGATATCCTGGACAGTGGCAATACCTTAGATTACCTACACCGCATTCTGAAAGGACGCAATCCGGCTTCCATAAACACTTGTGTTTTAGTCCGCAAGGAGCGAGAGAGTTTGGACATCCCTGTTGACTACCTGGGCTTTAAAATCCCGGATGTTTGGGTTGTGGGGTACGGATTAGATTTCGCTGACCGTCACCGTACACTACCCTACATTGCTGAGTTGAAACGGGATACAAACGCGTAGTATGGCTGTAACAAAGATTTGGTAAGGCGATTATGAACTGGTACAAAGACACCATAGAAGTTCCCACGCGCGGTAAAGGTCTTTACCCCTTCACCGAAGCAGTCCATGCTCGCATCCACCAATGGGGTATTCAAGACGGCATGTGCTACCTGTATGTGCAACATACCAGCGCGTCGCTGGTCATCAGTGAAAGCTACGATCCAACTGCCAAGCTGGATATGGAAACCTTTATGGAAAAGCTGGTCCCCGAAGGGCAGCCCTGGTACCGGCACACCCTGGAAGGTGCAGATGATTCAACTTCCCACATTCGCGCCATGCTCACCCTTACAAGCGTTACCATCCCCATTGATGATCATCGTCTCAGCCTGGGCACCTGGCAAGGAGTCTATCTCTTCGAGCATCGCCTCCGCCCCCATCACAGACGGGTACTCCTGCGCTGTTTAGAAGTTACATAAGTTTGTTTTTCGGCATTCTCCTTATTTTGCTTCAGAGAACTGCGCCAACTCAATTAAGTTCCCCGCCGGGTCCTTGAACATCACCCAGCGAGAGTCACCATCCTCCTCTATACCCCAGGGTAAAGCCACCTGGTGTGCTCGCAAGCGCTGAACCGCGGCATCCAAGTCATCCACGGCAAAAGCGAGGCTCGGAAAGCGCGATGGGACTGGGTTCACCGGGGGTATCGGCCGGCCTTCGAGAATGGTCAAAAAAGTGAACAACCATAAGCACACAACTACTCTATGACGGGCGTAAGATAATCATTATAGGCTGACAATGTCAAGTGCTATCCGGTAGATTCCTGCTACCTCATAAAAAAGCCCAACAGGTCTTCTTGTTGGGCTTTTAGTCAGTACTTATCTGCTCTCTAATGACTCGGGCCACCTGCCCACAAGGGCCTTCCCGTGTCATCTCTCAAAGCGAAAGTTTCACCAGTAGCGTCTATGGTGATCTGCCCAACAGTCAAACCTCCATTGGTATCGTAGAAACCAATACCACTCACCCCGGCGCCATTTTCCAGGCCAAGGCCGAGGTTTGCCACATAGTTGGTATTTCCTAATTCAACAACCAGGTACTGTCCGTCATCAGTGAGCAAAGTTAAGCTCGGGGGAGCGAAATCGCTCACAGTTCCATGAAATGAAAGCCATTCAGTTAAGCCGTTCTGCGGTTCAGGTACGCCGGTTGCGCCGCCGGAGCCATTGTCGCTGGCCCAACGACCACCTCCACCTCTCCCGCCGCGCCCCTGGCCCTGACGTTCGCCTTCCTGAGCCTGTCCCTGCTGCCCTACGTTTTGTCCGTCTGCCTGATTCTGCTGACCTCTGTTTTGTCCGGCAGTCTGACCCTGCATGGACTGCCCGGCTTGACCCTGACCTTCCAAGGCCGTCGCTTCATCCGAATTACTCCAAGCAGGGCCTTTTCCCTGACCTGTGTCGGGTTGGATTTGTGAAGTCTCATCAAACGAGGCCGATACCGCCACAGCTTCCGGTTGCACCGGCGGAGTGACCACAGCGCTGTAAGCACTCGCTCCAACTGCGCCAACTACGATCGT